>CAMGRL010000007.1 GCA_946061515.1 uncultured Clostridia bacterium | reverse complement strand
CGGGCGGATTCGGGACTTTCACCCTTTAGAACGGGCGCTCACCGGGCGCACTACTGAAGGTCCTGCGCGAAATGCGCAGGACCTTTTTCTTCATCCATATAAAAAAGAGGGTCTGATGACCCTCTTTTCTATTCTTTAGTGCATACCCTTGTATTTTTTCCTGGTCTTTGTCAGGAGTACTGCCGCGCCGGCGCCGGAAACGGTGAGCGTGACGACCCAGAAGAGGATATTGTTGTCATCGCCGGATCCAACAGCCTTAAGGGCGGGGATCTTCTCCGTCTCCTTCTCGCCGCAGACGGAGCAGACGCGCTCCTTCTTGCCGCTCAGGTAGTCCGTGGGCTTCTTTACGGTCTCCCATTCGCCCCACTTGTGGCCGGTGGCCTTGATGGCCCGGGTCTCCGTGTAGCCGCAGATGCAGCCGCGGGACTCAACGCCGTCCTTGGTGCAGGTGGCCGGGGTGGTAACGGTCCACTCGCCGAAGGTGTGGACATGCTCAACCACTTCGCCGCAGACCACGTCCGCACGGTCGCGGATACGGATGCGGGGGAAGGGTCCCTTGGGGGCGTTGAAGGTGTCGTCATAGGAGGCCAGGCCGGTGACCGTGATCTCTGCATCTACGGCCAGATTCTCGACCTCCCTGGAGGTGGTGATGTAGCCGTCGATGAACACGCGGGCCACATTGCCTGCCGCGTCTCTGACCATGATGGTCTGGACCAGGCCGTTGGCCTCTTCAAAGCTTACCACCACACCGTTGAGGGTGACGAGTTTGCCTTCCGCGCTGCGGTCCGTGATCTGGGCCGCAGTGACCTCGGTGGGCGTGACGGCATTGTCCTCGCTGATCAGCTCAATGCCGCTGACCTGCAGCTCAGGCTCGCCCTGGAAGAAGTCGGTAGTGCCGGTGATGCGCACCTTGTCGCCCACCTTGAAGTTGCCCGCTACGGGGAAGCAGCAGATGCCGCCGGTGGCGTCCTGCACATAGATGCAGTCGAAGAAGGCTGTGTCCTTGTCATAGCCGGAGGCGTTGGAGGTGACGATGCCTTCAATGGTGTACTTGAAGCCGGCCTCTTTCTGTGTGCGGACGGTGGCAATGTCGGTAACGGTAACGGGGTTGATGTAATTCAGCAAGTTCTCGCAGATCTTGTAGTTGGAGTAGTTCTTCTCGGAGCCGTTGTCGCTGATGGTGGCCTGGACCTCAAAGTTGGAGAGGAAGGCCGCACCGGAGACAACGATCAGGCCCTTGCCCGGCAGCTCTTCGGTGGCCATGACCATCAGGCGGTCAGCGCCGTCGAAGTTGTACTTGGGGACGCTGCCGAGGCCGCCGTAGCTGTCGCCGTCATCGTCGGAGGAGTAGGTGGTGTCGAAGCCATAGACCACAGGCGTGACGGTGGCGGGGATAGTACCGCCGACAGTGTAGATGGACGCGCCGCCGTACTGGCTGTACAGCTCGGTGTACAGATTGTTATGGGGATTCTCCGCGTCGTATTCCACGCCGCTCAGCAGGAAGGACTCGAAGTTGTAAGAGCTGAGGTACAGACGCTGGGCCTGACCGCCGTTCCAGGTGTCGTCCTTGGTCTCATCGTCGCTGATGCGCAGGGAGGAGCCCAGAGCGGCGAGGATCTTGTTCTGCTGTGCTGCCATATGATCCTCAGCCGGGAAGCTGGCATAGCTCTCATAGAAGTCGCCCCAGCCGCACAGGACCACTGTGCCGCCCTTGCTGTTAAACTCGGTGATGGCAGCGATCTCCGCCTCGCTGTAGGTGTCATAGGGGTCGCGGAGAGCCGTGCCGTCGCGGCGGGAAGGCGCAGTCAGGATCAGCATCTGGAACTTGGGATTGCTGCAAGCGGCGATCAGATCTTCGCTGGTATTCAGCTGCACGGTGCGTGCGGAGTAGGATGCGGCCAGTGCGCCGAAGTTGCCCATGCTGTCCTTGTAATTGCCCGCCACATATTCATTGTGGTGAGAGGCGTCGATGCCGATATACACCAGGCTGTCCGCATTCAGAACATCCAGCTCGATATCCTTGGTGAAGGTGTATTCCTTTCCGTTCTGCTCCATCACCACAGTGGCGGTGACGGTCATGACCTTGGCCACATCCGGCGTGTACTTGAAGTCCACAGCCAGCGTGCCGGAGGCGGGAACGGTGTAGTCGGTGGTGTCGGTACCCAGAACCACGGAGCCGCTGGTGGTGTAGGTGATGGATTTGACCGTGGCGTCAGCAGCCTCGCTGTTGAAGAGGGTGGTGGTCAGGGTCAGCTCCTCGCCGGTGACTGGCGTAGAGGTGCCGCAGTCCAGAGAGGAGATGCCCAGCTTCAGGCTCTCACCCACCCAGACAGGGGCGGTAACGGCCAGGTCGCCGTCGCCCTCAGTGACGCGGATGTAGTAATAGCTGTAGTCGGGGTCAAGCTCCACGGACAGCGCGCCGGTGGCAAGCTCCGCAGGGTCGCTCCAGGTGTAGATGGTCTTGCCGGAGTTGACGATGACTTCCACCTTGGAGATGGAGTCGGAGGCGTCGGGGTCGTTGACGGTGACGCTGATGTTCAGCTTTTCGGGAACAACGGAGATACTGGAGCCCATCAGCAGGTCATTGAGGGTGTAGCCGATCTCCAGGTTTTTATCCTCGGTGGAGTACATGTGCATGGCACGGATGGCGGCATAGATGCCCTGCTCGCTGAAGTCGTCGGTGATGATGACGTCGCGGGCGTCATTGGCGTTGCCCCACTTGCCCTTGTGGTTATCCTGGTTATTTGTGGGGGCTACATGCCAGCCCTTATCCAGGGCCATGGTGTAGTACTCATAGCTGGGATAGTAGCCGCCGGCGCCGATCTGGCCCTCGCCGTTGCCCACCTCAACCAGGAAGACGCGGCTGTCGATCACCGGATTCCAGTAGTTGAAATCGCTGAAGGTGCCGAAGGTGGAGCCGGGGTGGTTGAGCTGGCTCAGGCTGTCCGCGCCCTCAGGCTGACTCAGCAGCGCGTAGTAGGCCTGCAGGCCGGCGTCGCCGGTCTTGTTATTCAGGGTAGTGTTGTTGCGGGAGACGATGCCGGGGGTATTGAAGGTGTTGATGTGGCCGGGGCCGCCGGACCAGGTCATCTCAAAGCCGGCGATGGCGACAACATCAGACTGGGAGGCGTTGAAGGCCGCCACGGTGCTCTTGTAGGTGTTCCAGAGATTCCGGCTGCTTTCGCTGGCCAGGCTCATGTCGTAGAGCGCGCCCTCGGGGTTGGCGGAGCCGGACTGGTCAAAGTAGTTGGAGTGGTCGGTGAAGGCCACGAAGTCCACATTGGCGCTGTCGGGCAGGTTCTTCACATAGTCAAGAGCGGCGTCAAGGGTGCCGGAGCCGTCGGAGTAGGTGGTGTGGGAGTGGAGCTGGCCGAAGTAGAGCTGATAGCGGGCAGTGCCCACGGTGAAGGACCAGGACTTGGTGGCTTCTTTACCGTCAGCTCTTGTCACGGTGATGGAAACCGTAGTGCGGCCTTCCTCCATCTCGGATTCGGCCATGTAGCTGATCAGGCCCTCATTGTAAGAGGGGATCACGTCCTCACCGTTGACGGTCATGGTGATGGTGGGATTCTCGCCGGCGTTGGACACCTTGGCGGAGATCAGGGGGCGCTTGTCCTCGCCGGTCTGGCTGCCCGCGGCAGGCGTCAGGTCGGAGAAGACCGGCTCGTCGAGAACGGTGAACACCGCGTCACCCTCGATGGGCGTGCCGAGGGTATCGAGGGCTGTGACATGGACGGTGAGGGACTCCCTGCCCTCCAGAAACTGGGCGGGAACGGTGATGCTGTAGGTCTCGCCGTCCTGGTTCACCATGATCTCCTGCGGGGTGTTCAGCATGACTTGGGCGCTCGGCGTACCATCAACGCCGAAGACGGCGTCGACCGTGAAGGTGAAGGTGTAATCCTGGCCCACATAGGCCTCGGGCAGCGCGCCGAAGACGATGGCGGGCTTGTTGACGATGCCCTGGGTCACGGGGGTGTCGTCGGCCACGGGGTAGAAGTTCATTTCAAAGATCGCGGAGTCCGCGCTCTTGTAGGTCCAGCCGGAGAAGGAACCGCTGAAGTACTCAATGCAGACCTTGGCGCTGCCGCCGCCGGAGAAGGTGTACGCGGCTGCCTTGTTATACATCACATAGCCGTCGGTCTTCTTCTCCAGGTTCCATTTGGCATAGTCATCCAGGGTCTCGGTCAGGAACAGCTCCTCCGCGTCGTTGGCGGCCAGGTACAGTCCGTTGGATTCAAAGATGTAATCCTCACCGCTGACAGAGACGGTGAACACGCGGCCGCCGTTTCCGACAATGGCCTTGCCGTCTTCAATGGTGGCAGGGACGCAGGACATGGAGACGCCCAGTTCGTCCTGCAGGCCGATGACGCCCTCAGCGGAGGCGTTGTAGATAACGACCTGATCGCCGGCCTCAGGCAGGCCGCCCTCGGCGGGCTGGCTCTCTTCCTTCACCACCAGATAGAACTGCTGGGCAAAGAGGGCCTCGTCGCTGATCGTGGTATAGGAGCTCCAGTTGCCCTTGCTCGCGTACCACTCAATGTAGTTGCCGCGCGCGGTGTTCTGGATGTAGAAGCAGTCTGCGGTGGCGGCAGGGAGGACATTCCAGTTGGGGTTCACGTCATCCAGCGGGGTGCTGGTATAGCTTGCGCCCATGGAAAACTTCTTGCCGTCGGCAGTGGAGAAGGTGAAGCTGCCGTCGGCATTTACGCCCACGGTCCATACTTCGGTGGAGCCATAACCGGAGAGTTTTCCGTCAGTATTGGTAACGGGGACACCCAGGTTGTAGAAACTTGTGTAATTCTGAGACAGGGCCTGCATGTTGGCGGGGTTGAAGATGACGACCTTGGCCCCGTCGGTCAGCTCACTGAGATCGGTGACAATGTGGTTTTCCGCCTGGGGGATTTTAAAGAACTGGAAGGTATAGATAGCGGTATTGCTGCCCATTTTAAAGCAGGTAAAGTAGCCGCCGTAGTACTCCATATACTGGGCGTTACCGCTGTATACAGCATTTACCGACTTGATATAGTAACCGTCAGCAGCGGTTTCCAGTTCGAAGAGGGTATAATCCCCTGCTTCATCTACAAGCTGTACGTTGGTACCGTCAAGATAGAGATACTTGCCCTCGTCGGTGACGAAGCTGTACTTACCGTTTTCATCCACCACAACGTTCAGCTCGGCAGTTCCCTCAGAATAGGTCAGGATATCGCCCTCTGTATTTAAACTGCCGTCAAGGGCGGTGAGCTCATACTTTTTGTTGTTGTAGAGATATTCCTCTGTACCCATAACCTTCCCGGCTACAGGATAGTAAATGACGACCTTGTCGCCGTCGGCAATGGTCTCCGTATAGTCAGCGGTCTTGGTGTTGACTTTTACCGTGTAGGCAAAGCTGACTTCTTCGCTGTCGGCAAGGCCTTCCTTCACTGCTTTCGCGGTGATGGTGGTGTCTTCGTCGATGACGATGGGTGCCGTGTATTCCGCAAACTCCGCGTCTGCGGCGGTCTTATAGAGAATGCTGGCCCCCTCGGTGGCACAGCTCAGGGTGACTTCCGTGCCCTTTGCCACTTCACCGGCGGCAGGGGCCGCTTCAGGCGCTGCAACGGAAGTTACCTTTCCCTCGCGCACCAGCTTATAGAAGGTAAAGTCAAAATTTCCCTCGGAGGCTCTGCTGGTGTCATACAGCGAGAACTCGGTTTTGTCCTTGTACCACTCCAGATAGATGTGTCCGCCTTCGCTGGCATAATTGCTGTTCATGGCGGGGTTGTAAATATAATAAGAGCCGTTCTCTGCGTTGCAGGTCTCCAGCGTCCATGCGGCGTTGGTGGCGTCCGTCAGGCTGATATTGTTGTAGGTCTTTGTGCCGTTGACGCTCTGCACGCCGGCCAAAACCGCCTCACCCTGGGTAAAAGTGAAGTCCGTGCCGCTGGCGCCGACGGTCCATTCAATGTTTTCTGCGTCGCCATAAAGGAATCCGTCGCCTGCGGTCAGGCCGTTTTCGCCCTCAAGGTAGTAGCTCGATTTGACTGTTGAAGTGACGGCCCTTGCGTTATTCGCGTTGTAGATGACAACCACGTCACCGGCACCGATGGCGTCCACTTTTTTATAGACGGAATACTTCAGGGGGACGGAAGCATAGGGATCCTCCGGGGCTGCTTCCTTCACGGTGTAAGCAAAGGTGGCCTCGGCGCTGTCGTTCATGCCGTCCTTTTTGGCAATGACCGTAAAGGTGGTGTCGGCATCCACGGTCACGGGCGCGGTGTACGCCTGATAATCGCCGGTGGTTTTATAGTAGACAGTCGCGCCCTCGGTGGCACAGGCAAAAGAGACCTGTGTTCCCTTTTCCACCTCACCGGCAGCGGGGCTGGCGGTGGGGGTGGCTACGGTCTCCATCGGTTCGGGTTCGGGGTCAGTTCCTGCGCCTTCTTCGATCTTATAGATGCTGGGCAGCAACATTGAGGCATTGGTTGCCGAGGTGTAGTTAAGGAATCTGGGGCTATTTACATTGTAGAGAATTCGTCCGCAAGAGGAATCCGAGCTTGCAATGGTCGCGTAATTTTCTTCAATGCTTATCGTCCATGTCCCTGTTCCGTTGCCGGAATAATTTACCGCTTTGGCAGCCGAAGTATAAAGCTGCCCTGATGCGGAAGTCAGCGTCCAGGCAGATGCTTCTCCGCCCAAAGTGAATACTGCTACAGTATCAGAGATACTTGTAAGATCAGTTTCTACGCTCGACAAGAATTTCCCGCTTAATGCACCTGCTGCGTAGGTTTTTCCACCGGTATTGGCTACAATAATAATTTTATCGCCAGCCTTCAACGTGGAAGCATCCGTAACAAGTGTTGCAGTTGTACCCTCCGCATAAGCGCTCACCGGGAGCATGGATACGACCATGACCAGCAGCAGCAGCACGGAAAGCATTCTGCTCAAGCCGCGTTTGTTCATCCGTGAACCTCCTCTGCCCTCATTGGGATAAGGGCATATTCTTCCATGATTATGTTTACTACTATATCATATCCCGGCAGGCTTTTCCAGAAGAATTTTATCAAATTCGTGTCATAATATTGTAACTTTTTCTTTGATGGAGCCGTTTTTTGGCAAAAAAGTTCCTCTTTTCCCCTCTTCTCTTGACAGTCCGGGTGAAAATTGCTATTCTGCTTCTATCTACTTATTATATATAGAGGGACATTGCCATGAAAATAAAAGCCGAAAAGGGCGGCGCGGCGGCCTGGCTGCGGAAAAACCGGCTGAGCTGCATTGTTTTACTCTGCGCAGCGCTGCTGTTTGTGCTGCTGCGGATCTGGGCCGCGCCGGAGCCGGAAGAGGACGCCGGGGCCACAGAGTACGCCGAGTATGAAAGCGGCAAAGTCACCGCCGTTCTGGCCGACAGCACGGAAACCGACCCCAATTCCGACGGGGCCTGGCGGGGCGACCAGCTGCTTTTGGTGGAGGTCAGCTCCGGCCGCTATAAAGGGGAAACCTTACAGGTCTATAATTATGTGGGGCCGCTCTATGGCGCTCCGGTGCAGGAGGGGGACAAGGTGGTCCTGACCGTCTCCACCTACGCCGACGGCAGCCACACCGCCACGGTGTTTGAATACGACCGGCGGGGGGCGCTGGTCTTCGCGGTGGCGCTGTTTCTCCTGGCGGCGGTGCTGGTGGGCGGAAAAACCGGGGCCAAATCTCTGATAGGTCTGGCCCTCACCCTGGCCTGCCTGTTCTGGGTCTTGCTGCCGCTGCTGATGAAGGGGCTGCCCACCCTGCCCACGGTGTTCTTCCTCTGTGCCTATATCGCCGTAGTCACGCTGACCATTCTGGGCGGCATACGGGAAAAAACCGTCTGCGCCATGCTGGGCACGGTGGCGGGCACCGGGCTTGCCATGGTTTTCGGCATGTTTGTGCAGTACATCAGCCGGATCGACGGCCTGCGGCTCAGCGATGTGGAACCCCTGCTCCAGCTGCGGCAGCAGGGCATACCCATCGGCCTGGCCGGGCTGCTCACCGGCGGGATCGTCATCAGCGCCCTGGGCGCGGTGATGGACGTGGCCATGAGCATGGCCTCCTCCCTGTCGGAGATCCACGCGGCAAACCCCGCTCTGGGCAGGAAGGCTCTTTTCCGCTCCGGCATGAATGTGGGCCGGGACATGGTGGGCACCATGACCAACACCCTGATCCTGGCCTTTTTGGGCAGCGGCTTTACCCTGATTTTGTATCTCTACTCCCTGGGCCTGTCCCAAAATCAGCTGTTCAGCTCCGCCTATTTCGCCACGGAAGTGATCAGCGGCATCTCCAGCAGCATCGGCATGATTTTATCTATCCCTATCACCGCTCTGATCAGCACGGCTGTTCTGACAAACGAAAAATGAGCTGATACTAATCCCTGATAAAAACATTCAACGCTTTCCGGCAAAATTTGCGCCATGCGGCGTTGGCTTTCTTGACCATATATCTCCATTATGCTCTGCGAAAGCCGCCTTGCCTGACACGAATTTTGCTCGGAAATCCAATAAAGCTTTTTATCAGGGATTAGTATAAAAAGACCGGAAGGGTTTCCTTCCGGTCTTTTCGTTGCTGTGTGTTCTGTTCAGCGGGAGACGCTGATGGTGCCGCCGCACTCGATCACGTCGATCTCCTGGCCGCCGTAGGTGCCGCCGAAGTGCCATTCAATGGCCACGGGGATATTGGCGGAGGAGCCCTCAGACAGGTTGACCGTGAAGGTCTTGGTGCCGAAGACCGTGTTGGTGGCGGCGCTGCCGTCATAGTCCACGGCGGGGGCGTCCATGGTCACATACTCGCCGTTCACGCTCAGCTTCACCGCATAGGGCACTGCCTGGAGGTGGATGGCGTAGGAATCCACACTGACCTTGATGGTCACTTCCACCTGAGACGCGCTGATGGTTTTCACGCTCCAATCGGCTTTCAGGTTAATGGGCACGCCGGTATCGGACTTGAAGGTGCCGGAGCCCAGATTATCGCCGTACTGGGGGGTGGGGGTAGGCGTGGGAGTGGGTGCGGGGGTAGGTGTAGGCGTGGGGGCCGGGGTGGGTGTGGGCGTAGGCACAGGCGTGGGCGCCGGGGTATTGGCCGGGGCCGTGCTCTGGTTGCTGTTGGGGTCTATCACAATAACGTTGCTGCTCTCCTCGGGCGGGTTGGTATTTTCCGCGGGCTGCTCATCCTTCTTGTCTGTGTTGGTGAGCCAGGAGCAAATCACTGCCACAACAAGCAGAAAAACGATGATCAGAACAACCGCTTTTATTCTTCCTTTATTCACAGCTTCATCCGTCCTTTCATTTGGTCTGCTTCAATTATACACGAAAGCCGCAGAATTGTCCACGGCTCCCATACCGCTTTAATATCTCTTAAGATTTTCCGTTCAATGGCAGAACGGCGACGATCTCATCCCCGTCCGTCTCTCCGTTCTCCTGAAAGCCGACGCGGTGGTAAAGGGTCTTTGCGGCGGTGTTTTCCGGCTCGTAGGAGAGCCAGCAGCAGTCCGCCGGGCCGCAGGGGAAAGTGCGGATATACTCCAGCGCCGCCTGCATGGCTTCTTTAGCATAGCCCTTGCCCTGCTGCTTTTCGTCGATCATAAAGCGCCAGATGGAGTAATTTCCCGCGGCGATGGCCGGGTTTTCCTCCTCCGGCAAGTCGCCGTAGCCGAACATGACAAAGCCTACCGGCGTATCGTCCGCATAGATCCCGAAGGGCTGGGCGACGGCCCCGGCCTGGGTATAGACGTAGGCCTCCATAATGCTCTCCGCGTTGCTGGCCACAAAGTCCCGCTGGTCCTCCCGGACCTTCAGTCTCACGATTTTCCACAGGTTCTTTGTATCTACTTTTTTCAGTGTTATCATGGCATTTCCCTCAAAATCCGAACGCCCGGACGAAAGGTTCTTTCGTTCCGGGCATTCTGGTTAAGTGTATACCGTTTAAATCAAAGCTGCTTCTGGGCGTTGATCTTCACGCCGGGGCCCATGGTGGAAGCGGTGACGCAGGACTTGATGTACTGGCCCTTTGCCGCTGCGGGCTTTGCCTTGATGATGGCGCCGATGAGGGCTGCATAGTTCTCATACAGCTTCTCTGCGCCGAAGCTGACCTTGCCGATGGGGCAGTGGATGATGTTGGTCTTGTCCAGACGGTACTCGACCTTACCGGCCTTAGCCTCAGACACAGCCTGCTTGATGTTGGGGGTGACGGTGCCGGCCTTGGGAGAGGGCATCAAGCCCTTGGGGCCCAGGACCTTACCGAGACGGCCAACAGTACCCATCATGTCGGGGCTGGCGATAACGGTATCGAACTCGAACCAGTTCTCCTTCTGGATCTTCTCGACCAGCTCCATGCCGCCTGCGTAATCAGCGCCGGCTGCCAGAGCTTCCTCAACGCGCTCGGGCTTGCAGAAGACCAGAACGCGGACAGACTTGCCGGTGCCGTTGGGCAGCACGATGGCGCCGCGGACCTGCTGGTCTGCGTGACGGCCGTCAACACCCAGCTTGACGTGGAGCTCGACGGTCTCGTCGAACTTTGCCTTGCTTGCGCTGATGACCAGATTCAGTGCATCCATGGGATCATAGAGTGCCTGTTTATCGATGAGCTTTGCGCTCTCTTTATAATTTTTACCTCTAAACAATTTCGTTTCCTCCTAATAATGTGGTTGAGTCGGATGGATGAATCCTCCCACGTTAGGCGGCAGGAAATAGTGCTGCCGTCCTTAAGGAGCGATGTTACTCGCCCGATCAGTCGCCGACGACGACGCCCATGGAGCGGCAGGTACCGGCTATCATGCTAATGGCGGATTCAATGTCAGTGCAGTTCAGGTCGGGCATCTTCTGCTCGGCGATCTTGCGGACATCTTCCTTGCTGATGGTGGCAACCTTGTCGCGCTGGGGAACACCGGAAGCGGTCTCAATGCCGCAGGCCTTCTTGATCAGCAGGGCGGCAGGAGGAGTCTTGGTGACGAAGGTGAAGCTGCGGTCAGAATAAACGGTGATAACGACAGGGATCATCATGCCCATGTCGCCCTTGGTGCGTTCATTGAAGTCCTTGGTGAACTGACCGATGTTTACGCCGTACTGGCCCAGAGCGGGGCCGACGGGGGGAGCCGGAGTCGCTTTTCCGGCGGGAACCTGGAATCTAACGTATCCAACTACTTTCTGTGCCAACTTGGAGCACCTCTTTCTTATTAATCTTTAATGACTTCGACCTGGTCCAGCTCCAGATCCACCGGAGTCTCCCTGCCGAACATGGAAACGACCACGCGCACCCGGTTCTTGTCCGGTTCAAGCTCGTCCACCACGCCGATAAAGCCGGCGAGGGGCCCGTCGTTAACCTTAACTTCATCGCCCAGGGCATAGCCCACGACGATCTCCTTGTGTTCGACGCCCAGATCGTAAATTTCCTGCTCCGTCAGGGGGACGGCCTTGCCGTCGGAACCGACGAAGCCTGTTGCACCGCGGACATTGTGGATAAGGTGCCAGCTCTCATCCGTGAGGATCATTTTCACCAGCACATAACCGGGGAATACCTTGCGCTCGACGGTTTTTTCGCCGGCGTCGGTATACTCGGTGACGGTCTCCATGGGGATGTTGACCTCTCTTATCAGGTCTGTCATTTTGCGGTTTTCCGCCGCCTTCATCACGGCGGCTGCTACTGCGTTTTCATACCCGGAATAGGTATGAACCACATACCATTTCGCCTCTTCAGCCATGTCGATCAACCTGCCAGAGTGATGAGTGCCCTGACAAGCATCTGTGCCAACTCGTCAAAGCCCCAGATTACTACTGCGGCAACGACCATAACTCCGACGGAGATGAGGCTGTTCTTGGTGAGCTGCTGTCTGGTAGGCCAAATGACCTTCTTCAGTTCGCTCTTCATCTCGCGGAACCATTTCCCGATCCTCTTGAAAAAGCCGGGCTTGGTATCATCCTTCTTTACGGCGGTGACGGCCTTGGTAGGAGCAGCTTTCGTCTTCTTTTCTGCCATTTTCACGCATCCTTTCAGAAGTTTACTTGGTCTCTACATGCTTGGTGTGCTTTCTGCAGAAGGGGCAATATTTGCTGCGCTCCAAACGGTCTGAAGTGTTCTTCTTGTTCTTGACCGTGTTGTAGTTCCTCTGCTTGCATTCTTCGCATCTGAGTGTGATTTTTACTCTTGCGCCTGCAGCCATTCTTTCGGCACCTCCTATTTTATTTACCCGCGGCAAAGCCCGGGCATTGCCTCCCTGTATTTGCCTGAGCCAGGTCTTTTTACACGGAAAAAAGCGCGCAAAAATAAACCTCTCAGACGACAGGTAATACATAATATAACACAGTCCTTCTGAGAGGTCAACATTTTTCTTTTGTTTTTTTTCCGGCCTTTTTATGGAAAATTTGGTCATATCAGCCCCGTGAGCTTGAAAAGCAGGCTCCAGCCGAAAAGGGTGAAGGAGCACAGGGCGCTGGTGGACACCACGATGTCTCCGGCCAGCTCCGCGTCGCCGCCCATCTGCTGGGCCATGGTGAAGGAGGCGATGGCCGTGGAGGAGGCAAAGACCCCCAGCAACGACACCAGATCCACCCCGCGAAAGCCCAGAGCCGCCGCCAGACCCAGAAACAGTGCCGGGAACAGGACGAGCCTTCCGGTGCAGACTGCCGTCAGCTCCCGCCAATGGCTGCGCATCCCTTTGAACTGGAAAAACGCGCCCAGCAGGAAAAGCAGCATGGGGCTGGTGGCCGCGGACATCTGGCTCACCACCTTTTCCACCGGCCCGGGCAGCTTCAGCCCGGCCAGCAGAGCCCCAATACCGGCCACAGAGCCGAGAATCAGCGGATTTTTCAGAATATCCAGCACAACCTGTTTCAGGGCTGGCTTTTTCCCGTTAAAGACCGCAAGGGTGATGACAGCCAGAACATTGTAGATGGGGATCACCACCGCCAGCAGCATGGCCACCGGCCCCAGGTCCCCGCCCACCAGACTTTCGGCGATGGGCAGGCCGATGATCACAAAGTTGGAGCGGTAGAGCCCCTGGATGACCACGCCCCGGCGGCTGGGGTCCTTGACGAACAGCAGCGCATAGCCCAGGCTGAGGGCATACTCCGCCAATACGCCCAGCACCGCGTAGCCCAGAAGGGATCCCCGCATTGCCGAGGACAGTTCCGAGCAATAGATATTATAGAAGACCATTACCGGCATAAAGACCCGGAAAACGATCTTATTGATCTTCGCCACGTCCGCCCGGTCCAGCAGATGAAAGCAGCGCGCCCCATATCCCACAGCCATCAGCAGGAATATGGGCAGCACCGCGTTGAGACATACGATAAAGCTTTCCATATTTGACTCGCTCTCCCTCACATTGAGTTTAACCCTTGCGGGAAGGACAAGTCAAGTAAACGATGATTAAATCGGCAAGAACGGATCGCGAGAAAATTTGCGTTCTGATGAAGGCACTTTTTTGCAGGAATACTTTGTGTATTGCAAGAAAAAGTGACAAAATCAGGGCGAAAATTTTCCAGGAGTCGCCGAAGCCGATTTATTCAGCGTTTACTCAAGTCTTGCGGCGAAGAATAAATAATGTTATAGTCTATGCGGAAAAGAGGTCATACACAATGGATTATCAAGAAGCGCTTAAGTATATCGACGGCGTGGCCTGGTTCGGCTCCAAGCCCGGCCTTTCCCGGGTGACAGAGCTGCTGCACGCCCTGGGTGACCCCCAGGACCGGCTGAAGTTTGTCCACATTGCGGGCACCAACGGCAAAGGCAGCTGTGCCGCCATGCTCGCCTCGGTGCTGAAGGCCGCAGGCTACAAAACCGGGCTTTTCACCTCCCCCTATCTCTACCGCTTCAACGAGCGGATGCAGATCAACGGGGAAGAGATCGGAAACGAAGCTCTTGCGGACATCGTCACCCGGGTGAGTATCCCTGCGGAGAAGATGGAGGACCACCCCACCGAATTTGAGCTGATGACCGCCGCCGCCATGCTGTGGTACGCGGAGGAGGGCTGCGACATTGTGGTGCTGGAGGTGGGTCTGGGCGGCCGGTTCGACGCCACCAACATCATCTCCCGGCCGGAGGTCTCGGTCATTATGAACATCGGCCTGGACCACACCAAGATCCTGGGGGACACGGTGGAGCAGATCGCCGCCGAAAAGGCCGGGATCATCAAGCCTGGCTGCCCCTGCGTTCTGTACCAGCAGAGCGAAAGCGTCACCCAGGTCATCCGGGACCGCTGCGCGGAAACGGGCTCCGCGCTGACCGTCGCGGATTTTTCCGCCATAAAAACCGAGTTTGACAGCCTTGAAGGCCAGGTATTCACCTACAAGGGCGAGGCCTACGCCATCCCTCTGCTGGGCGAACACCAGCGGAAAAACGCCGCCGTGGTCATCGAGACGGCGGAGGTCCTGCGGCGTTGGGGCTGGAGGCTGCCCCAGGAGGATGTGGAGCACGGACTTTACGCCGTCAGCTGGCCCGCCCGCTTTGAGCCGGTGGCCGAGGAGCCGTACTTTATTGTAGACGGGGGCCATAACCCCCAGTGCGCCCAGACGGTGGCGGAAAATCTAAAAAACTATTTCCCGCTCTGCCGCCGGGTGCTGCTGATGGGCGTGCTGGCCGACAAGGACTACAAGGGGCTTTCC
Organism: uncultured Clostridia bacterium; assembly: GCA_946061515.1. GTDB lineage: Bacteria > Bacillota > Clostridia > Oscillospirales > Oscillospiraceae > Limivicinus. Next base: position 51,159 of record CAMGRL010000007.1, on the reverse strand, counting down.
GAAATCCTGGCCCCGGAGGCGGACGAATTTGTCTGCGTCACGCCCAACAGCGACCGGGCCCTGCCCGCTCAGGAGCTGGCAGAGCTGCTCCGGAGCTTTGGAAAGCCGGTGACGGTATGTGACAGCATCAAAGAGGGCGTATCCGCCGCCATTGACGCCGCCGGGCCGGAGGGCATGGTCTGCGCCGTTGGCTCCCTGTACATGGTGGGGGAGATCCGGGCCTGCTTTGATCTGTATTGAGGAGTTTCGAAATTCGTTGAGGAAGAGGAACATTAATATCATTTTTGTTTATCGACACGAAAAGGAGAATCATTATCATTGACTTTTGAAGAATGGTTTGAGGATGGGTTTCCGGTTGAGGAGACAGAAACGCTCTATATTATTATTGGCGTTGATATGTGCCGAAAGTTGAAACATGAGGTTCATGATATTGACCTTTTAATTCCTTTCTTTTACTGTACAGTGAAAGCAAAAGGCCAATACTGTGCCACCTGTAAACAAGCTCAAATCGGCAGAAACAATCAGGCAGGGCTAAGGCATAAATATGGGGATCCGTTATGCCCAACTTTTCTAAAAGGATATGATGATATGGTTTGGTTCGAGAAGGAACCTCTTGCATATCCCTACGACCGTGGCCATAATGGGTATGAGCATAAAGAGCGCGCGGAAGAATCAAAGCTAAAGAATCTCGGATACACGGTTGCAGCTGGGGCTAATCTATCGAATGTTCAGCGCCAGGCGTTACTAAAGTCTGCAATAGAGAACGGGCAAGTGTCGAGGGGCTATGTCGAAAGTTATCTGAGGCATATGATTCAGATAAACGGAAAAAAAGATAGCAATAACCGCGCGTTGCAAAAATGGAAAATGGACTTAGAGTATATCGAAAAACTACCTCGATGAGGGCAATGAAGGAGAAACGCTATGCGCATCATGGCAATAGATTACGGCGACGCAAGGATCGGTCTGGCGGTGTCTGACCTGCTGGGTATGATCTGCGGCGAGGCCTGGACCATGGAGGAATGGAACATGGAGCGGGCGTCAAAACGCATCAGCGAAGAGGCGAAAAAGCGGGATGTGGGCACGCTGGTACTGGGCCTGCCCAAGAATATGGACGGCAGCGAGGGGCCGAGAGCCGAAAAGAGCCGGGTCTTCCGGGAGCTGCTCATGGCCGACAGCGGTCTGCCCGTGGTCCTCTGGGACGAGCGGCGCAGCAGCATCGAGGCCCACGCCATTCTCCACGCCGGGGGCAAAAAGGAAAAACAGCACCGCAAGACCGTGGACGCGGTGGCCGCAAGCCTGATCCTTGAGGGATATCTGGGAAGTATAAAGTAAGAAGGAGAGGAAACAATGAGCAATGCGATCAATTTTGATTTGGATAACTTTTCATTCAAAGCCTTTACCGCGTCTCTGGGCCTGTCAAAGATCCTTCCCGCGTTGATCACGCTGGCCATCTGCCTGCTGGCCATCTGGCTGCTGACCAAGCTGACGGACAAGCTGCTGGGCCGCTCCAAAAAGATCGACGGCACCCTGGGCGGCTTCATCCGCTCCGCCGTGCGGGGCATCATGTGGATCCTGACGGTGATCATCGTGGCGGACGCCCTGGGCATCCCCACCACCTCTTTAGTGGCGCTGGTCAGTGTGGTAGGCCTGGCTCTGTCCCTGTCGGTGCAGAACATCATGTCCAATCTTTTCTCCGGCATCACCCTTCTGATCTCCAAGCCCTTTGTGGCCGGAGATTTTGTGGACATCGCGGGAAAGACCGGCACCATCAAGAGCATGGGTCTGTTCTACACCATGATGGACACGGTGGACAACACGGTCATCAACATCCCCAACGGCGATGTGACCGCCGCTTCCATTATCAACTACAGCAAAGAGGAGCTGCGCCGGGTGGATATGAAGTTCTGCGCCTCCTATGACGACGCCACGGAGGACGTGAAGGCCGCCATTCTGGAGGCCGCGGCGGAGGACGAGCGGATCAGGACCGAGCCCGCGCCCTTTATCGCCCTGAATCAGTACAAGGACAGCTGCATCGAATATGTTGTCCGGCTCTGGTGCAAAAATTCCGACTACTGGGATGTGTATTTCGGCATGAACGAGCGGGTGAGAGCCGCCTTTGACCGCAACGGCATCAGCATGACCTATGAGCACATGAACGTGCATATTGTTGAGAAATAATTCCAAAAACGGCCGTTGAAGCTTCGCATCGGCCGTTTTTTCTGTGGAAAAATTGGAAAACTGAAATATTTATCCGCCTTTATTTTCTCTGCCGGCGCACATAATGATAGTGCGGTGATTTCACGCGGGAGGGAGAAAATTTTGGCATGAAAAAAACGATCATCACAGCGCTGATGTGTCTGGCGCTGGTCTCTGCCATGCCCACGGCGGCTTATGCCATGGAGCTTATGGTAGGCGGGCAGCCGGTGGGGATACAGCTCAATACCGACGGCGTCATGGTGGCGGGGCTGGCCTCCATAGAGACGGCGGAGGGCAAAAAGTCCCCTGCCGCCGACGCAGGCTTCCGCCAGGGCGACATCATTATCAAAATCGGCGAGAGAAAAGTAAGCTGCGCGGCGGATTTTATTGACGCGGTGGCGGCGCTGAACGGGCAGAGCGCTCCGGTCACGGCGCTGAGAGACGGGAAAACAGTGGAAATGACGGTGCAGCCGGTGCTGTCCGGCGAGAACCAGTGGATGCTGGGCATGTGGCTTCGTGACGGCATATCCGGCATTGGCACCCTGACCTTTTGCGACCCGGACACCGGGGTCTACGGCGCGCTGGGCCACAGCGTGAATGACGAGGACAGCGGCGTGATCCTGCCTCTGGGCGACGGCAGCATCAGCAGCGCCCAGATCGTGGGCGTCGTGCCCGGGTCTCAGGGCGCGCCGGGCGAGCTGACCGGCGCTGCCGACACCGGCAAGATCCTGGGCAGTGTGGAGAAGAACACGGAAAAGGGGATCTATGGGCACAGCTATGTGTCCCTGGGCGGCAAGGTAGTGGAGACCGGCAAAATTCAAACCGGCAGCGCCTCCATTATTTCCACGGTCAGCGGCAATGAGCCTAAGGAATACGCGGTGGAGATCAACCGGGTGTACAGCGAAAGCGGCTGTACCCGGGTGATGCTGACCGTCACGGACCCTGAGCTCTGCGCCGCCACCGGCGGCATCGTACAGGGCATGAGCGGCAGCCCCATTCTCCAGAACGGCTGTCTGGTGGGCGCGGTGACCCATGTGTTTGTCAACGACCCCACCAAGGGCTACGGCATCAGTATTCAGGACATGCTGGAAACTGCGGAAATTGAGGACAAAGTCGCCTGACAGCAGACAGGAAAAAAGACAGCACCGACAATTCCGGTGCTGTCTTTTTGCTGGGTTTTTTCAAAGAGGAAGGTATGGCTTCAGAATTTCTTTGATTTTATCGGCGTCGGGAAGGGCATACATCACAAACCGCTCGCACATGCCCGTATTTTCGTTGGTAATCGCGCCGCTGAGTACCGCCGCTCTCCGCTTCCAGGGTCTCGCCTTTATCGCGTCCTCACCGCAGAGCAGAGAGGTATGTCCGTCCTCATCCCGGTCCAGCTTTGCCATATTGATGGCGGAATATTCAACCGATTTGGCGGTATCGGTCAGAATAAGCATCCGCTTGTCGGTGATGGCGTAGCTTGTGCGCTTTCTGATCTTGGATGCGTCGAGCAGTCCGCGCACAATGATAAAGACGCCGCAGGCCACCACAATGATCAGCACAGCGGGCTTCACCGGCGCTTCTTTTGCCCTGACCAGGATCACATAGGCCACGCAGAGGGCGACCGTCACCACCGCCGTGATGATCCCTCTCCGGATAAAGGGGCTTTTATGTGTCTTGTCCAGGGTCTCAAAGGCCTCCGGGCGGCCGCTCCACAGCAGCTTTTCGTCTTCTCTCAGGGATTCTTTCAACAGCTCTTCCATAGCTACCTCCTTATTTCTCCCGTTTACCCGGGTTCTGGCTTTATTGTAGCAGAAGGGCCGGTAAAAAGGGGGTTAAGGAGAGAGGAAGGGCTGTAAATGTTCCGCTAAGAGTCGCCCTCGATCATGCGGTAGCCTACGCCCACTTCCGTGAAGATATACTGGGGCTCCGCCGGGTTTTTCTCGATCTTCCGGCGGATGTTGGCCATGTTCACCCGGAGGATCTGGTTGCTCCCCTTGCTCTGGGGGCCCCACAGCTCTTTCATAATAAAATCATAGGTCAGCACCTTTCCGGCGCACTTGCCCAAAAGGGCCACGATGCGAAACTCGTTCTGGGTCAAGTGGGCGTTTTCGCCCCGGATCAGCACCTGGTGCTTGTCATAGTCTATGGTCAGGTCCCCGGCGGTAAATTTGCCGGTGCTGGCGATGGCGCTGTTGGCAAGGCCCGTGCGGGTATGGCGGATGGCCACCCGGATCCGGGCCAGCAGTTCCGCCGCGCCAAAGGGCTTGGTGATATAGTCGTCCGCCCCCTTCTCCAGGGCCTGGACCTTATCCCGCTCGTAGCTTCTGGCCGAGACCACCACAATGGGGATCTGAGTCCACTGGCGGACCGTCTCAATGATCTCCATGCCGTCCATATCCGGCAGACCCAGGTCCAGCACCACCAGGTCCGGGCAGTGAGAGCTGATCATGGAATAGGCCTCGCTGCCGGAGTGGGCCACGATCACGTCAAAGCCGTTTGCCGTCAGGATTGCCCGGATAAAGCCGGAAATACTCTTTTCGTCCTCCACCACCAGGACCTTATCCTTTATGGTCATTGTTTTCCCCTCCTGAGCGTAAAAGTAAAGCTCGCCCCGCCGCCGGGCAGGTTGCAGGCGCTGATCTGGCCGCCGTGGGCCTCCACGATGGTGCGGCAGAGCAGCAGGCCGATGCCCATGCTGCGGCTGTTGTCCGCCGTCTCCCGGCTGCGAAGCTGCAAACTTCCGTCAAACAGGTGCTTCATCTCTGCCGGTTCTATCCCCCTGCCGTTGTCAGACACGGTTATTGTGGCGTATTCGCTGCCCGCCGAGGCGTTGATCCGGATCTTGCTGGTGGTCTTTCCGTGGGACACGGCGTTATCCAGCAGGTTCAGCACCACCTGCTCGATGAGCATGGCGTCCATGGGCACAAGCAGCAGTGTCTCCGGCACGGTGACGGAGACCTCCACGTCCGGGTTCCTTTTGCGGAAGTTCAGCACCACCTCGCTGAGGACCTCCTCCAGCGCCTCGTCCTGCTTCTGTATGCCCCGGACATCATCGCCGCTGATGCGGGTGATGGACAGCAGATTTTCCACCATGCGGCAGAGCCAGTCCGCGTCTTTTTTCGCGTCCTGCAAAAGCTCCTTGCACTGGGTTTCGCCCAGACTGTCCCCGTTTTCCAGCACCGCGCTGATGGAGCCGCTGATGGAGGTGAGGGGCGTGCGAAGGTCGTGAGAGATGGCCCGGAGCAGGTTGGCCCGCATCTTCTCCTTTTCCGACTCCAGCCGGATACGCTCCTGCTCCTTGACTCTGGAGGTCAGGGTGGAGACCGCAAAGCCCACGGCCAGCATGGTCATAAAGGTGAGGGGATAGCCGTAGACGGAAAAATCCAGCTTAAAATAGGGATAGGTGAAGGCCCAGTTCACCCCCACAACACTGATCAGCGCGGCAAGGGCGCCGTAAAAGTAGCCGTCGGTGAGCAGGGAGACGATCAGCACTGCCAGCACAAAGATCATGGGCACATGCACGTTTGAGCTGCTGACGCCCTTCAGCGTCTGGCAGATACCGGAGGTCAGTCCCATGGTGGCAAAAAATACCAGCCAGTCCTTCAGGCACAGGGGGAAATATTTTTTCCATTGTTTTTTCAGCTTTTTCATGGCAATCATTATAGCATAGCAAGGCGTTAAGCTGCCGTTAAGAAGTTAACAGCGCACGAAGAATCCCTCCTTCGTGCGCTGTCTGTCTTATCGTTTATCTTTGTTGTGGTATTCTTTCAGGATCGAGTCGTAATCCTCAAAACTGGCGAATTGGCCCTCCAGTTCGGCTGGGTTGATCCGCTGGGTGGGCTCCTTTACGGTGGGTTTCTCGTCACGGCGGTACAGCTGCTCCCGCTCCTGACGGCGGCGCTGCTCAGCCCGCTTCTTCTCCTTCAGGTGCTTCCGGCGCAGGCTGCGGTAGCGCAGCACCAGGGCAACATAGCCGAGGAGCAGGATCCCCACGATGATGATGAGGGCCTTCACCCAGCCTTTGGAAAAGATCTCGCCCAGCTGCTGCTTCAGAAAGGCCGTCTTGGACATCTCGATCTTCGTGTTGGTAACCAGGTCTATAGTGCCGTAGTTCACGCCGTCGATAATAATGTTGGCCTGACCCAGAACCGTGCCCGCCTCAATGGGCGCCACCAGTCTGTCCTCGTACACCGTGCACTCAAGCTGGCGTCCGGTCTCGTCCACGTCGTTGGGCAGCAGCAGGGACACATTCCCCGCCGCCCGGAGAACGGCGCTTCCGTCCCCCTCGGCAAGCTGCACGGTAACCTTCAGCACCGGGTCGGCGGCGGAGACCGTCTCCCGGTAGGAGAAGTTGCCGAACACCCAGTCGTAGAGCTTGATGGAGTCGGTAAAGTTGTCATAGGTGCTGGCGCCGGTGTTCAGCGCTCCGCCGCCGCCCAGAACTACCGCCAGTATCCTGACGCCGTCCTTCTCCGCGGTGGACACCAGGCAGTACCCGGCTGCCTGAGTAAAGCCGGTTTTTACGCCGGCGGCGTACTCATACACATAGCCGGCGCCGTAAGTGCCGTTGGCCGTGAGCAGTGCGTTGGAGCTGTAATAGCTGCGGGCCGGGTTCACGTTGGTGGCCGGGACTTCAAAATAGTCCGTGTTGCAGATATTCATAAACTGCTCATGCTTTATGGCCTCTTTTGTAATAAGATAGAGGTCATAGGCAGTGGTCTTGTTGGAAGAAGACAAGCCGTTGGGGTCGGCAAAGCTGGTACTGGTGCAACCCAGCTCCGCGGCCCGCTGGTTCATCTGCGCCACGAAGGCGTCAATACTTCCGGCCACGCGGACGGCAATGACATTGCAGGCGTCGTTGGCTGAGTGGATCAGGGCGCACTTGACGTAATCGCCGAAGCTCATCTCCTCGCCGGAGACAATGCTGGCGTTGCTGCTGGAGCTGTCCATGCCCTGCTGGCAGTCCGCCGGGGCGGTGACCATCTCGTCCATGCTGCACTGGCCGCTCTCCACCGCCTCGATGGCCAGAAGGCCGGTCATGATCTTGGTCAGGCTGGCGGGAGAACGCTGCTCATCCATGTTTTTTGAATAAATGATCCTGCCGCTGTCCAGATCGGCGAGCACCGCCGCCTGAACGGCCAGTTCCGGCTCATCCAGCGCCAGTGCTGCCGGGGACCAGGCGGCAAGTACCAGGCAGAAAATTAAAATCAGAGGGAAAAGTTTAATTTTTTTCATTTTGTTCTCCCGTTTTTCCCGGAATGTGTTATAGTATATACTCAGGGTTATATCCGAATCAATGTCCGTGGGAAACATTATAAGGTTTGCGGCGCGGAATTGCAACACCAAATCACACCAGAATTATCCGGGAGGGACAAGTCGTGAGCAGAAAACGGGCCCTGATTCTCAGCCTGTCAGCTGTGCTTGTGTTTTCCGCCGCCGTTTTGCTGCTGCGCTTTCCCTGGCGCGTCTGGAAGCCTGTGGAGATCTCCGCCAAGGCCGCCTCCGAAGAGGCCATACTCACCGGCGGCGACGGGGAGCAGACCGCGCTGGAGCTGCTGCCCGACGAAAAGCTGAACATCAACACCGCCACGGCGGAGGAGTTGACGAAGCTGCCCGGGATCGGTACGGTCCTGTCTCAGGCCATTGTTGAATATCGGGAGGAAAACGGCAATTTTTCCTCCATTGAGGATATAATGAAGGTATCCGGCATCGGCGAAGGCCGGTTTTCCGCCATCGAGGAATACATATACGTTGAGGGGTAACGCATGAAAATACTGGTCGTTGACGACGAGCGGCTGCTGGTCAAAGGCATAAAATTCAATCTGGAGAACGAGGGCTACACCGTGGACGCGGGCTACGACGGCGAGGACGCCGTGAACATGGCCCGCACCGGAGAGTACGACCTGATCATTCTGGACCTGATGATGCCCAGGAAGGACGGGCTTCAGGCCTGTCAGGAGATCCGGAGCTTTTCCACCGTGCCCATCATCATGCTCACCGCCCGCAGCGAGGGGGCCGATCTGCTCATGGGCTTTGAGTCCGGGGCGGACGACTATGTGACAAAGCCCTTCAACATTCTGGAGCTGAAGGCCCGGGTCCGGGCGCTGCTGCGCCGGGCCAGCATTGCCGCGCCCCAGGAAAGCGCCTCCGTGCTGAAGCGGGGCCATATCACCATTGACCCGGAGCGGCGCAGCGCGGAGAAAAACGGCGTCCCCGTGGAGCTGACCTTAAAGGAGTTCGATCTCATCGAATTTCTGATGAGAAACCCCGGCAGGGTATACAGCCGGGAGAGCCTGCTGGATCTGGTCTGGGGCTATGACTATCAGGGCGACACCCGGACCGTGGACGTGCATGTGCGCCGGCTCCGGGAGAAGCTGGAGCTGGACCCGGCCCATCCGGAGTATATCATCACCAAGTGGGGTGTGGGTTACTACTTTGCGGACAGGAGCTGAACGATGCACAGTATCCGATTTCAGTTTTTGGCCTTTATTTCCGTCATCATGCTGGTGCTGCTGATCCTGCTGAACATTCTCCCCATCGCCTCCTCCCGGGATCTGGTTTTTGAGGAGAAGCGGGACTCCCTGTCCAGCCAGGCGGCGGTCATCGCCTCTTCTCTGTCCGGCCTTGAGCGGCTGAGTCAGGAGAGCATCACCGAGGTGCTGCGGATCCTGGATATCACTGGCTTTTCCCGCATGGTGGTGACCGACGCGGAGGGCACCGTCCTGTACGACGACGGCGGCCGCACCGGCGTGACCACGGAGCTGGAGGACATCCTCACGGCCCTGTCGGGCAAAACGGTGTTTCGCTCTCTCTTTGCCGACAGCGCCTTTTCCAGCGCCTACGCCATGCCGGTGAGCAGCCAGGGCAGCACCAGGGGCGCCGTGTATCTCACCGAGTATGACACGGAGCGGGCCAGGATCATTCTGGACATTCAAAGCGAGATCCGGGTCATGTCCGTGACCCTCGTGCTCATCGTGCTGGTCGTGGCCGTCATCATTTTCAATCTTCTGCTTCGCCGCATGCAGGAGCTGGTGCGCTCCATGCGCATTGTGGCCGGCGGGGATTACAGCCACCGCCTTGCCGTGCGCGGACAGGACGAGCTGGCGGAGCTGGGAAACGAGTTCAATCTTCTGACCCAGCGGCTGGACGAGACCGAGCGGCAGCGCCGCCGCTTCGTGTCCGACGCCTCCCATGAGCTGAAAACTCCTCTGGCCTCCATCCGCCTGCTGGCGGACAGCATTGTGCAGAGCGAAAATATCGACATGGACACCGCCCGCGAATTTGTCACCGATATCGGCAACGAGGCTGAACGGCTCCAGCGCACCACGGAAAAGCTGCTGGACCTGTCCAGACTGGACGACGGGGTGCAGGTCCTGCCGGAGCCGGTGGATGTAAAGCAAGTATCCCTGGACGCGCTGGTGATGCTGCGGCCCCTGGCGGAGGAAAAGCAGGTGAAGATCCGCAGCGAGCTGGCCGAGGGCTGCGTGGTCATGGCCAACACCGACGACATGTTCCACATCATCTTTAACCTGACGGAAAACGCCGTCAAATACAATGTGCCGGGAGGCAGCGTCCGCCTGATCCTGAAGGGGGACGAGGAGCACATCTATCTCACCGTGGAGGACACGGGAATAGGCATCCCGGAAGAGGACAGACTGAATATATTCTCCAGGTTCTACCGCGTGGACAAAGCCCGTTCACGGGAGGCCGGCGGCAGCGGACTTGGTTTGAGTATAGTACACGACGCGGTGCTCGCCCATGGGGGCACCATCGCTGTGGGGCAAAATAAACCGCAGGGCTCACGATTTATCGTCAGCTTTCCGCGGCCAACATCGGAGGAAACAGGAATATGAACAGTATTGCAAAAATTCAGGAAAAACTGTGTGAGAAGGGGCTGGACGCCATCCTGATCACCGACGAAAAAAATCAGCGCTACGCCGCCGGCTTCCCCTTTACCGACGGTTATGTGCTTGTCAGCCGTGAAAAGGCCTGGCTGCTCACCGATTCCCGCTACATAGAGGCGGCGGAAAGCAGCGTGGACAGCTGCGTCACCGTGCAGATGTTCGACCGGCAGCACAGCCGCCTTTCCCTGCTCACCGCCGCACTGCAGGAGGCAAAGGTCTCCCGTCTGGGCGCGGAGGAGCAGAAGCTGAGCCACGGCGAATATCTTGGTCTGGAAAAGAGCCTGGGTATGTCTCTTCTGCCCGCCCAGGAGATCCTCTCCGGCCTGCGCGCCGCAAAGTGCGACGAGGAGATCGAGTACATGCGCCAGGCCCAGCGCATCAGCGAGCTGGCCCTTGAGGAGACCCTGCAGGTCATCAAGCCCGGCATGACCGAGCGGGAAGTGGCCGCCGAGCTGGTCTACCGTATGCTCCGCCACGGCAGCGAGGGCAACTCCTTTGACCCCATCGTGGTCACCGGCACCAAGACCAGCCTGCCCCACGGCGTGCCCGGGGACAAGGTGATCCAGGAGGGCGACTTCATCACCATGGACTTCGGCAGCCTGAAAAACGGCTATTGCTCCGACATGACCCGCACCGTGGCCGTAGGACGCGCCACCGACGAGATGAAAAATATCTATTCCATCGTCCTGAAGGCCCAGCTTGCCGGTATCGCCGCCGCCCGTGCGGGCATCCCCGGCAAGGAGATCGACGGCGCGGCCCGCAAGGTGATCGTTGACGTAGGCTTCGGCCAGTATTTCGGCCACGGCTTCGGCCACAGTCTGGGTCTGGACATCCACGAGGCCCCCAGCGCCAATCCCAGCGGCGAGACCATCATGCCTGTGGGCGCGGTGGTCAGCGCGGAGCCGGGGATCTACCTGCCCGGAAAGTTCGGCGTGCGCATTGAAGATGTGATGGTATTGAACGAGACCGGCTGCGAAGTCATCACCAAGGCCCCCAAGGAGCAGCTGATTATCCTGTGAAATCCCCGTTTTTCCGAAAAGGGTCTTGCAAAAAACGCGGTTATACTGTAGAATGTCTAAGTTAATACTATTATTTAATAATTTATTTTCGGGAGGTCCCATTTATGATTACAGCAGGCGATTTCAGAAACGGCGTCACTTTTGAGATGGACGGCCAGGTCATGCAGGTCATCGAGTTCCAGCATGTCAAGCCCGGCAAGGGCGCGGCTTTCGTCCGTACCAAGATGAAGAACGTCATCACCGGCGCAGTCACAGAAACTTCTTTCAACCCCACCGCAAAATTTGAGAATGCCACCGTAGACCGCATCACCATGGAGTACAGCTACAACGACGGCAACCTGTACTATTTCATGAACCCCGAAACCTATGAGCTGGAGCCCGTGGACGAGGCCGTCCTGGGCGACAACTTCAAGTTCGTCAAGGAGAACATGGAGTGCACCATCTACTCCTACAAGGGCAAGGTATTCAACGTGGAGCCTCCCTTCTTCGTGGAGCTGGAAGTGACCCAGACCGACCCCGGCTTTGCCGGCAACACCGCCACCAACGCCACCAAGCCCGCCACCCTGGAGACCGGCGCTGAGATCAAGGTCCCCCTGTTCATCGAGCCCGGCGAGAAGGTCAAGATCGACACCCGCACCGGCGAGTATCTGAGCAGAGCATAATTTCGAAACATTGGGGGAGATGTACTGCGTCTCCCCCTGTTTTCTCTTCATCATCACAAAGGAGGTTTTCTTATGACGATTGTTGAAAAGGCAGCATACCTGAAAGGACTGACCGAGGGACTGGGCATCAGCCCCGACTCCAAGGAGGGCAAGCTGTGGGGCGCGCTGAACGAGCTTCTGTCCGACATGGCCCACGAGATAGAAGACCTTCAGGCCAGCAACCTGGACTTTGCCGAGGCGCTGGACGACATCAGCGAGGATCTGACTTATCTTGAAGAGCTCACCTGCGATCTGGACATGCCCGAGGACATGATGGACGAGGAAGGCTGCAGCGGAGACTGCTCTTCCTGCCTGCTGGACTGCGGCGCAGAGGATGAGGACGAGGACGACGAAGAGCTGAGCTATGACGGCGTGATGTACGAGGTCACCTGCCCCGTATGCGGCGAGGAGATCGCCTTTGACGAGGACACCCTGGCCGAAGGCTCCACCACCTGCCCCGGCTGCGGCGAGACGCTGGAGTTCGACCTGGACAGCGAGGACGAGTGACAAAATTAGGTTGACAAAGAGCGTCCGTGCGAAAAAACCGCACGGACGCTCTTCCGCTATTGACAAATGTCGAAGGATATACTATCCTGCCGTAGAAAAGGATGGTAATGAAAAATGGCAATGATATGGCAAGTGGTTCTGATCACGGCGATCGCCGGTGTGGGCGGAACAGGACTGGGCGGCTTGATCGGCGCGCTGTTCAAAAAAGACAGCAGCCGGATCGTCAGCCTTCTGTTGTCCTTCGCCGGGGGCGTAATGATGGCGGTGGTCTGCTTTGACCTGATCAGCAGCGCGATCCTGCCGGAGAACGCCGATGCGCCCATCAGCGTTTTCATCGTTATGGCCGGCATTCTGCTGGGCTACTGCGTGGTGTATCTGCTCAACTACATCATCGACAAAAACACAAACCACGAGGTGGCCCATATTGACGCCGACCACCCCCATACGGCCGACGATCTGGACGAGCTGATCCACGCCGACCACTACGAGGAGCACAGGAAGATGAACAGCTCCTACCAGCTCTTCATCGGCGGGCTGGTCATGGCGGCGGCCATCGCCCTGCACAACCTGCCGGAGGGCATGGTCATCGGCGCGACCTATGCGGCGGACGCCGTGGAGGTGTCCCCCGCCACCCTGGGCAGCGGCCTGGTGATGGCGGTGATCATCGGCCTGCACAATATTCCCGAGGGCATGGCCGTAGCCGTGCCGCTGATCTCCGGCGGCATGAGCCGGGCCAAGGCGGTGCTGCTCACCGCCGTCACCGGCGCGCCCACGGTCATCGGCGCGCTGCTGGGCTTCTGGGTGGGTATGCTCAGCCCCCTGGCCCTGTCCCTCTCGCTGAGCTTTGCCTCCGGCGCCATGCTGTATGTGGTGCTGGGCGAGCTTCTGCCCGAGGGGATCCTGATGTGGCGCAGCAAAATGCCCGCCACCGCGGCCCTTGTGGGTATTTTGGTGGGCCTGCTCCTTATTTACGTCTGATCCATGGCAAAGACCCCGCAGCCAGCGGCTATGTGCCCTGTCTGCGGGGTCTTTTGCTGTATAGACGCAAAAATTTTTGTTTTCTTTGCAATATCCGCCCGAAAACGGCGTTAATATGAGTGAAGGCCTTCAGGAAGGAGGAAACGCAATGGAAGATTCCCAGATCGTGGAGCTTTACTGGCAGCGGCAAAGCACCGCCATATCGGAGACCGCGGCAAAATACGGCGCCTACTGCCGCACCGTGGCCTACAACATCCTCTCCAGCGCCGAGGACGCGGAGGAGTGTGTGAACGACACCTACATGAGCGCCTGGAACGCCATGCCGGACAAGCGGCCGGAGCGGCTGGCCCCCTTTTTGGGGAAGATCACCCGGAACCACGCCCTGTCCCGGATGCGGGGCCGGGCCCGGCAGAAGCGGGGCGGCGGAGAGCTGGCTTTGGCCCTGGAGGAACTGGACGAGTGCATCCCCTCCCCGGCTGACGTGGAGCGGGAAGCGGAGCGCCGGGAACTGGCAGCGGCCGTGGGCGCGTTTATTGACGGTCTGCCAGAACCGGAGCGGCAGGTTTTTGTCAGCCGGTACTGGTATCTGGCCCCGGTGGACGAGATCGCGGAAAAGTTCGGCTTTTCCCGGAACAAGACGGCCAGTATGCTCTATCGCTGCCGGAACAAGCTGCAAAAATTTTTACAACAGGAGGGCTTATGCTGAATTCCGAGGAGCTCATTGCCGCCATGAGCGATATTGATGAGCGGCACATTGTGGAAGCCGGGCAGAAGCTTGGCTACACAGGCAAAAAAGGAAATACCGGGCGGAAAAAGACCCTGCGGGTGCTGCTGATCGCCGCGGCCATCAGCGTACTCTTTGCCGCCACTGCCGCCGCCACCGGCTGGTTCGGCTTTTCTTCCCGTGTAACGCCTGCGGAAGACCCTTTGGGCCTCTCCGAGGGCGGGTATATCTCCATGAACGATTACGCGGACACGCCTGCCGGGCAGGCCCACGCCGAGTGGTGCCGGTTCTGGAATGAATATGTGAGCAGCCATGAATTTGAAAACTACGACGAGCTGAGCTGGCTGGGCGGCAACGAGGAGCTGGAAAGCTATTATCACATCTACGCGGCCTATGATCAGGCAATGATGGACAAACTGCAGGAGATCCGGGATAAATACGGTATTTCCCTGCATACAGAGGCGGTTATTGTGCCGAATCCTGAAATGTTCTACAAGGTAACGGGAACGGAGCCTTTTATTGACGAAAGCGTCAAATCCTCTCTTTTCCCGAAACCGGTCTATGAAGACGGCTCCTTCTCCGCCGAGGGGGCGATTTACTTTGGCGAGTATTCCTACTTGTTCAGCCTCATCAAAGGCATGAAAGGGGTTCTTGACCCCAGCTTTAATTACCTGTATCGCGCAGAGGATTATCAGGAATGGCAATACACCACAGATGAGGGGCAGCTTCTCAATCTGGCGGTGTACACCGGTTCCATTGAACGGGGAGCCCTTGACTGTTTTATCTTCTGCGAGGGGAAGGACTGTCTGGTCACCATTTTCGGTTCACTTCCCTGTGCCGAGGACAGCTTCCGCGCCGTGGAGGAATACGCGGAGCTTTTTGACTACGGTACGCTCTGTAACGCAAAGCCGGATCTGTCTTCTGTTCTCAATACCGAACCCACCGCAGTCAAGCCCAAAGGGGAGCTGCTGACGCTGGCAAACTGGGTGGAGACCGATGAATACAAAGCCAGCAGCGAATTTCAGAAGTTTTACTGTGACTATGTCTCTTCTCTGGAAGAATATAAAGGCAAATTCGTTGAAGGCTTTCCTTACTTCTTCTACTACGGTGC
Organism: uncultured Clostridia bacterium; assembly: GCA_946061515.1. GTDB lineage: Bacteria > Bacillota > Clostridia > Oscillospirales > Oscillospiraceae > Limivicinus. The sequence goes on along the minus strand of CAMGRL010000007.1, from coordinate 36,031 downwards.
TTTTCCCACAGGCATCGGCGCCATTGACGAGGCGTATAACCGCATTCTTGAAGAATACGCGCTTCAGCCCGCCGGAAAGGCAGAGGCCGTCTGGGGCGGCCGGAAGATCCCGGAGGAATATCTGGATCATATTACGGCTGACCGGGGATTCCTGTGTTCGGATGGCGTGGATTATATGGACTTCCCGGACCTCACCGTGGAGGAGATCTATGCGGTTTTAGGCTGTGAAGACTTCTTTACCTGCGATGAAATCCTGCCCTTTGCCATTGCCTATGAAAACGGCGCCTTCCAATGCACAAACGGTAAGACCGAGGTAAACTACATCCCCAAGGGCTGCTTTTACCCCCTGATGCGCTATTGCCTGCACCCGGAAGCAGAGGGCTGGGTCTACGATACGGCCTGCGGCGAGCAGGTGTATATCATCAACGCCGGAAAAGAGGAATACCCAGTCTTTGATTATTGCACCATTCTCTACGAGACGGACAATGCCTATGTGGTCGTCCTGGGTCCCGGCGGGCCAAGCGAAGCTTACTATCTGGAGATTCTGGCGGACAGCATTGATTTTACAAAATTTAAATAACAACATGCGGTCATCCCGAGCCTGGTTCTGGATGACCGCTGTTTCATTTTACTTTTACAGACCTCCGTGATATAATGATAAAACTATGATTTTGAACGGAGGGCGGCCCATGTACAAGCCGTTAGCAGACGAGATAAGACCCAAATCCCTGGACGATGTGGTGGGCCAGCGCCATATTCTGGGCCGGGACGGGATGCTGCGCCGCATTGTGGAGAGCGGGCAGATCCCCAACATGATCTTCTACGGCCCCTCCGGCACCGGCAAGACCACCGTAGCCCGCATTATCGCCGAGCGTACCAACCGCACCTTGCGAAAGCTCAACGCCACCACCGCCGGCATTGCCGACATCAAGCAGATCATCGCCGAGCTTGACACCATGCTGACCCCCGGCGGCGTGTTGCTCTATCTGGACGAGATCCAGTATTTCAACAAAAAACAGCAGCAGTCCCTGCTGGAATTTATAGAGGACGGGCGGATCACCCTCATCGCCTCCACCACGGAAAACCCCTATTTCTGCGTGTTCAACGCCATTCTCAGCCGCTCCACGGTGTTTGAGTTCAAGCCTGTCACGGCGAAAGAGGCGGAGAGCGCGGTGCAGCGGGCCATCGACATTATGAATTCTCGGCGGGAAAGCCCTCTCAGCCTTGAGCCCGGGGTGCTGCGGCACATCGCCGCCTCCTGCGGCGGGGATGTGCGAAAGGCCATGAACTCCGTGGAGCTGCTTTTTTCCGCCGCGGGAGACAAGGACAGCATCAGTCTTGCCGATGCCAAGGCCATCTCCCAGCGCAGCGCCATGCGCTATGACCGGGACGGGGACGACCATTTTGACATTCTTTCCGCTTTGATGAAATCCCTTCGGGGTTCTGACCCGGACGCAGCCATGCACTACCTGGCAAGGCTGCTGGAGGCGGGGGATCTTGTGGGCGCCTGCCGCCGCATCCTCTGCTCCGCCAGCGAGGACATCGGTCTTGCCTATCCCCAGGCGGTTCCCATTGTGAAAGCCTGTGTGGACTCCGCCTTGCAGCTGGGTCTGCCGGAGGCCAGGCTCCCCCTGGCGGAGGCCTGCCTGCTGCTGGCCACCGCGCCCAAATCCAACTCCGCCTGCATGGCCATCGACCGGGCCCTTGCCGACGTGCGCGCCGGCCGCACCGGCAGCATCCCCAGAGAGCTGCAGAACGTCCACGCCGACGGCACCGGCTTTGAGCGGGAGCAGGGCTACAAATATCCCCATAATTTCAACGGTCACTGGGTAAAGCAGCAGTATCTGCCCGACGAGATCAAAAACGCGAAATACTACGAGTACGGCGACAACAAGACCGAACAGGCCGCCAAGCGCTACTGGGACGAGGTGAAAAAGTAAATGGACATTCAGGTTGGAGACGTCCTCACCATGAAAAAAGCCCACCCCTGCGGCAGCAAGCAGTGGCAGGTGCTGCGCATCGGGGCGGACTTCAAGCTGCGCTGCTGCGGCTGCGGTCACGAGGTCATGGGCCCCCGGTCGAAATTTGAAAAGAATGTGCGGCAAGTGCAGCGATGAACTATGTCTATATGCTCCGCTGCCGGGACGGCAGCCTGTACACCGGCTGGACCAACGACCTGGAAAAGCGGCTGAAAGCCCACAACAGCGGCTCCGCCTCAAAATATACCCGGACGAGACTTCCGGCAGAGCTGGTGTATTTTGAGGAATGGGAGAGCAAAGAGGCCGCCATGAGCCGGGAATGGCACATCAAACGGCTTACCAGAGAAGAAAAACTGAAGTTGATTGATAATGTGTCATTCTGAGGCTCTTGTAGGGGCCGGCGTCCCCGACGGCCCGTCTGAACCCGTCCGACCCTGCTCCGCTGCTCTGGCCGCTTCCAGCCTTGCCTTCAGTCGCTCCTCCCGGCGCAGCAAACCCTCATAGGCCTTGTACTTTCGCGCATAGGCAAGCACCGCCTCGGAAGCATTCTCTTCCGTTGCCGCATCCAGCAGCAGTTCCCTGTCGCTTACGCCCTCATCCCACTGGGAATATTTTGTGTTGCTTTTTTCCTGTTCCTGACGTATACTATTCATAGAAACATCATTGGGCGATGTAGTCCGCGGGGTATTTCCTGCCAGAGCTACAATACGCTCGGTGATGTTTTCTATTTTTGTTACATCTTTTAAACGATAACCTCTTTTATTCTTTTCTATGTTGATCGTGGCCTGATAGTACCGATCTCCAATTTTGAAAATCGCATCAAGATATATAAAGTCCCCTGTCAGTCCTTTGTGAATGTGCCCGTCTCTTCCATCTGGGCTTGTACGCATATTAAAACCTACATCCAGTAAGTTATCCAGCTCCGTCGAAACACGGCTTTTTGCCAATTTCTGCTCATCAGTTGTTCTCCTGTTGGCGGAGTGTCCGTACTCGTTTGCAGTTTGCCCATTTACAAAAACCCGGTTAATATTTCCGATTACTCTTCCCACGAATCTTTCACGGATAATATTGCGCGCTGCCTCTAACGCTTTTTCAGGACTCAGGCCTCCAAAAATCTCTTGATCCACATCTACATTAACAAAACGCTGTCCGTTTTCAAATTCACTTATACTGTACTTCACGCTGCCGCCCTCCGTGGCGGCGTTTTTGCTGCCCTGGGTGTCCCTGTTGTGTACGGCTTGAACCAGAGCCCGGTCCCACAGCTTCTGCATGTCCTCAGCATAGCGCATCAGAATCCTGGCCTCCTCGTGCCGGGCCTCCACGCCCTTGAAAGCCTTTTTCAGCCGGCTCACAAAGTCCTTGATCCACTGGCAGATCCGCCCTGCCAGACTCCGGTTTTCTCCGGCAAGCTGCTGAACTGCTTTGCTGCTTTTAAGCATCATCTCGCAGCCGTCGGCCACCACCTCGTCCAGCGCTTCCCCGTAACTCAGCCCGCTCCACTCTTTCAGCTTGTTGAGCACAAGGGTTTCGAACTTTCTGTCTCCTGCCCGGAGCATTCGCTCCACCACAAAGTCTTTCAGTTCCTGATATTCCGACTCAGCGTTTTCCTGGATGAAATGGGTCAGCTCGTGTGCCATGGCCTGCACCATCAGATTTTTGCCGATGGCCGCCCCCGCGTTGATATTCAGGTATATGGTTCCGCCCGGCACATAGATGCCCTGCTTGCCTCTGGCGTCGCCCTCAAACAGCACAAAGTCCAGCCCCGTGGCCTCGGCCATGGCCTCCGCCACTGCCGCCTGGGTCTTCTGCCGCTCCGTCAGCTTCTTCCGGTCCACGGCTTTGTAGCTCTCGCCGTCAACCGTTCCGCCCTCATAGCTCACGCTCCCCTTGCCGAGCTCCGTGGCTCCCCTTGTCAGGGCCGTAGGGGCGACCCTTGCGGTCGCCCGCGAAGCCTTCCCCTCGAGGGGAAGGTGGCCCGCAGGGCCGGATGAGGTGTCCCCGTCATTCTGAGCGCCAGCGAAGGATCCCGTAAACAGAAGGTCAATGCTCTGCCTGCGGGATCCTTCGTTGCGTCGCTCCTCAGGGTGACTTTTTTGTTATATCAGCTTTTCCAGCTCATCCAGCTCCTCGTCGGTGGTGGCCCAGCTGGTGCAGAAGCGGGCCACGGTGTGGCTTTCATCCGGCTTTTCCCAGACCGTGAAGCGCACATACTGCCGCAGCTCCTCCGCTTTTTCGTTACGCAGGACGATAAACTGCTGATTGGTGGGGGAGTCCAGATAAAAGGCATAGCCCCGCTGCCGGAACATCTCTTTCAGCCGCTCCGCCTTTTCTATGGCATGGCGGCCGATGGCAAAATACAGCCCGTCGGTAAACAGCGCGTCAAACTGCACGCCCAGCAGCCGCCCCTTGGCCAGCATGGCCCCCCGCTGCTTGATGAGCGTGGGGAAATGCTCCGGGGCATTTTTGTGGGTGAACACCAGGGCCTCGCCGCAGAGCGCGCCCACCTTGGTGCCGCCAATGTAGAATACATCGCACAGACGGGCAATATCTTCAAGGCGCAGGTCTGTTTCCCGGCTCATCAGGCCGTAGCCCAGCCGGGCCCCGTCCAGAAACAGGGGCAAAGCATAGCGGCGGCAGACCTGGGACAGGCCCTCCAGCTCCGCCTTGCTGTACAAAGTCCCGTACTCCGTGGGGTGGGAGATGTAAACCATGCCGGGAAAGACCATGTGCTCATGGCTCTCGTCGGCGTAAAAGCTTTTGATCCAGGCCTCCAGCTCAGCGGGGTCGATTTTGCCCTGGTGCTGGGGCAGGGTCAGCACCTTGTGGCCGGAATACTCGATCGCTCCGGCCTCGTGGCCGTTCACATGGCCGCTGACCGCGGAGAGCACCCCCTCATAGGAGCGGAGCAGAGAGGAGATCACCACCTGGTTGGTCTGGGTGCCGCCGGAGATGAAGTAGACCTCCGCCTCCGGGCAGACGCAGGCCGCGCGGATCTTCTCCGCCGCGCTGCGGCAGAAATCGTCGTTGCCGTAGCCCGGCTCTTTGATCAGATTGGTGTCCATTAAGGCCTTGAGCACCAGCGGATGGGCCCCGGCGTTGTAGTCGTTTTCAAATGAGAGCATAGCTCGCCTCCTGGTTTTTTTCACATTATATCTCCCACATCCCCCGGTGTAAAGGGACAGGAAGATTTCAGCGCGAATTTAATATTTTTCCATTGAACAAAAGTGTTGAGATCGCAACAGGGCAAACCCGGCGCAGACGGTACAATGAGCACGACAGCAAAAGAAAGGAGCCTGATGACATGTTCAGAAGGATAATTAAAATAGATGAGGAAAAATGCAGCGGCTGCGGTCTGTGCGTCCGGGCCTGCCATGAGGGCGCCATCGGCCTGGTGAACGGCAAGGCCAAACTCATGCGGGAGGATTACTGCGACGGTCTGGGCGACTGTCTGCCCGCCTGCCCGGAAAACGCCATCTCCTTTGAGGAGCGGGAGGCCCCGGCCTATAACGAGGCGGCGGTGCTGGCCGCGAAGAAAAACGCCGGGAACACCGGCTGCCCGGGAGCAGCGGTTAAGGCTATCGCCCGGAACATGCCGGAGCCTGCCGCAGCGCCTGCGGCAAGCTGTCTGCGCCAGTGGCCCGTACAGATCAAGCTTGTGCCGGTCAACGCCCCCTTCTTTAGCGGGGCCGATCTGCTGATCGCGGCGGACTGCACGGCCTACGCCTACGGAAGCTTTCACCAGGACTTTATCCGAGGCCGCGTCTGCCTGATCGGCTGCCCCAAGCTGGACCAGACGGACTACGCGGAAAAGCTGGCGGAGATCTTTGCCGCCAACGACATCAAAAGCATCACCCTGGCCCGGATGCAGGTCCCCTGCTGCGGCGGTCTGGAAAAGGCCGTGATGCGCGCCCTCCTGGCCAGCGGCAAATCCATCCCCTGTGAGGTGAAAGTCATCTCATCCGACGGGAAAATCATAAACTAAGCGATTACTACCCTGTTGACAGATGTTTGCTTATCGTGTATAATCCTTTTGTCCTATTTTTTTAGTAGGAATTGATTTCGTTCGGAGCGGTTTATGGTTTACCTGATTCGCCGATGTTCCTCCTGCCGCATAAACTATATACGACAGGAAGGGATAAGAGGATGTTTAACAACTTAAAAGAAATCGTTCAGGCCTATAAGGCCAGGGACCCGGCTGCTCGCAGCGCCCTTGAGATTCTGCTGCTGTACCCCGGCGTGAGAGCCGTGAGGAGCCACAGGAAAGCCCACTGGTGTTATGAGCACGGGCTGAAATTTATGGCCCGGCTGATCTCCCAGCGCAGCCGCCACCGCACCGGCATTGAGATCCATCCCGGCGCGAAGATCGGCAAGCGGCTGGTCATCGACCACGGCATGGGCATCGTCATCGGCGAGACCGCCGAGATTGGCGACGACTGCCTGATCTACCACGGCGTGACCCTGGGCGGCACCGGCAAGGACGTGGGCAAGCGCCACCCCACCATCGGAAACAACGTGCTGATCGGCACAGGCGCAAAGGTCCTGGGTCCCTTCAAGGTAGGGGACAACAGCCGCATTGCCGCAAACTCCGTGGTGCTGAGCGAGATCCCGCCCAACAGTACCGCCGTGGGTGTACCGGCCCGGGTGGTGAAGGTCGACGGGCGCAAGGTCAACTATGTGGGCGAGGTGGACCAGATCAGCGTGGCCGACCCGGTCAGCTCCGAGCTTGCCGCCATCCGCAGAGCCTTGGGCGAGATCAGCGAAAAGCTGGATAACCTGAATTGAATGCTTATTTGTTGAAAAAACCTGCATCGAAAGATGCAGGTTTTTTCAACATTTCCGTATATTTCAGTGGAGAAACTTCTGTATATCCCGGTCGGAGGCCATGACCAGCACTCTTTCTCCGTTGGAAAACACATGGCTGCCGCCGGAGAGGGGCGCGACCACGCCGTTTTGCTTGGTGGCCAGGATGTTGATGTTGTGCTTTTTCCGTACTTCCAGATCAACCGCCGTCCGGCCCACCCAGTGCTGGGGCACGCTGATCTCATAGATGGCGTAATTGTTGGCCAGGGGCATATAGTCAAAGATGCTGTCGTCGCTGTAGGTGACGGCGGCCCAGTTTGCCATCTGTTTTTCCAGATACACCACGTCGTCCGCGCCGTTTCGCAGGAGGAACTTGGCATGGCTGTCCTGGGTGGCCCGGGAGAGGACGAAGGGCGCGCCGTTGTCCTTCAAAAGGGCGGTAGTCTCCAGAGAGCTCTGGAAATCGTCGGCAATGGCCACAATGCACAAATCAAAATTCCGCACGCCCAGAGATTCGATAAAGCGCTCGTTGGTGCTGTCGCCGATCTGGGCGTTGGTCACATAGTCCAGCACCGCGTTGACCTTGTTTTCGTCCTTGTCAATGGCCAGAACCTCATGGTTCAGCTCGTGAAACTTCATGGCCAGGTGGCGGCCAAAGCGGCCCAGGCCGATGAGCAGAATGGATTTTGTCGTTTTCATGTTTCCTCCTTGCGTTTATACAGGCTCAGCCCACAGTTACCCGGCCCATGGGCAGCCTTGCTCCCGTGGGGCCGTCGCCGGTGGATACGGCGTAAATCAGCGTCAGCCCGCCCACGCGTCCAAAGAACATGAGCAGGATCAGCAGCAGATGAGAGATGGTGGACAGCTGGGATGTGATGCCCAGAGAGAGGCCCACCGTGGCCACGGCGGAGGCCGCCTCAAACAGGGCCGGCATCAGCTCCACCCCGTCGATGCAGCAGATGGCGATCCCTACACCCACAAAAAGCAGGATGTACAGCATGAACACCGCCGCCGCGTTGCGGATAGACTTGTCCGGCACCCGGCGGCCGAAGGCCTCGGCGCTCTCCCGGCCCCGGTAGGCCGCCCGGACGCAGAGCAGCAGCACCGCGATGGTGGTCATCTTAAAGCCGCCGGCCGTGGAGCCAGGCGCGCCGCCGATCAGCATCAGGCAGAGCACCACCAGCTTTCCCGCGCCGCTCATGGCGTTCAGGTCCACCGTATTGAAGCCCGCGGTTCTGGGCGTCACGGTCTGGAACAGGGCAGCCAGGGTACGCTGTCCCAGGCTCAACCCCGCCCACTGGGGCAGGGCAAATTCATAAAAGAACATAAAGCAGAAGCCGCCCAGCACAAGGACCAGGGTGGTGACCAGAATGATCTTGCTCTGCTGGCTGTAGCGGTGTATCCGGAAGCCGTACTCCCGCACATCGCTCCAGGTGGCAAAGCCGATGCCGCCGATGAGGATGATGAACACCAGGGTGATGTTGACAATGGCGTCCCCGGTAAAGGCGGTCAGGGAAGAGCAGGGCTCCTTGATCCCCATCAGGTCAAAGCCCGCGTTGCAGAAGGCGGAAATGGAGTGAAACAGGGCGTACCACAGTCCTTTTCCCGTATTCATGGACCGGCAGAAGCTGAGGGCCAGCAGCGCCGCCCCGGTAAGCTCCACCGCCAGGGTGACTTTCAAAATCAAACCCGTCATGCGGACAATGCCGCCCACCTGGGGGGCGGAGATGGACTCCTGCATTACCCAGCGCTCTTTCAGTCCGATCTTCCGGCCCGAAAACATGCTGATGATCACGGCCATGGTGACAACGCCCATGCCGCCGATCTGGATCAGGCACAGGATAACGATCTGGCCGAACAAGGTCCAGTATCGGGCCGTGTCCTGCAGAACCAGGCCCGTGACGCAGGAGGCGGAGGTGGCGGTGAAGAGGGCCGTCTCCAGCCCGGCTCCCCGGCCGTCCCAGGTGGCAAAGGGCAGCATCAGCAGCAGGGTACCCAGCAATATCATGGCGAGAAAGCTCAGGGGAATGATCTGAGCAGGGGAAAGCTGTCTGTTTTTTTTCACGTTTTACTCCTTTGGCATCAGCGCTTCCAGGTGTGGCGGCTGAAGAGCAGAAGAATGGGGTAGATCTCCAGTCTGCCGATCAGCATGGCCAGAGACAAAACGATTTTGGAAAAAGCGGAGAACATGGAGTAGCTCCCGGTGGGGCCCACCAGGGACATGCCGGGGCCAATATTGGAAAGGCAGGCCAGCGCGCCGGTAAAGCTGGTCTCCATGTCAAAGCCGTCCACGGAGATCAGCAGCGTGCAGACCAGAAGGATCATCAGATACATGACAAAGAAGGTGTTCACCGCGTGGACAGCGCCGGTCTCCACCCGTTTGCCCTCCAGCTGGACCCGGGTGACGCTGCGGGGGCGGATCATTTTTTTCAGCTCCGCCTCGGCGGATTTCAGCAGCATGACCACACGGGAGACTTTCAATCCGCCGCCGGTGCTGCCGGCGCAGGCGCCGATGAACATCAGCAGGATCAGCAGCCACTTTGAATACTGGGGCCACAGATTGAAGTCCACCGTGCCGAAGCCCGTGGTGCTGATGATGGTGGAAACATTGAAGAAGGCGTGGCGCAGGGCGGTGGTAAAGCTGCCGTACATGCCGTAAATGTTCACGGCGATGGTCAGCACGGAAAACAGCACGATGGCCAGAAACCAGTGCAGCTCCTCGTTTTTCAGCACATCCCTGACCCGGCCGATGAGAAGCAGGTAGTACAGGTTGAAGTTCACGGAGAACAGCAGCATGAATACGGAGATGACCATCTCCACATACAGGCTGTTGAAGGCGCCCACACTGGCCGCCTTTGTGGAAAAGCCGCCGGTACCGGCTGTGCCGAAGGCGTGGAGCAGCGCGTCAAAAAAGCTCAGTCCCCCGGCCTTCAGAAGTATGGTCTCCAAAGCGGTCAGGGCCATATACATCAGATAAAGGATCTTGGCTGTCTCCCTGGCTCTGGGCACCAGCTTGCCCACGGTGGGGCCGGGGACCTCCGCCCGCATGATGTGCATGGAGTGCTCTCCGCTCATGGGCAGCACGGCCATGACGAAGACCAGAACGCCCATGCCGCCGATCCAGTGGGTAAAGGAGCGCCAGAACAGGCAGGCGTGGGACATACCCTCAATATCGGTCAGGATAGAGGCGCCGGTGGTGGTGAAGCCGGAGACCGTTTCAAACACCGCGTCGATATAATTGGGGATCTGGCCGCTGATGACAAAGGGCAGAGCGCCCAAAAGAGACATGCTGATCCAGGCAAGGCCCACAATAACGAAGCCTTCCCTGGCATAGATATCCGTACTTCTGGGCTTAAAGCTCCGCAGAACGAAGCTCACCGCCGCCGTGATCCCCACGGCCACAACAAAGCCCAGAACATTTTCCCCGTAACACAGGCCCGCCGCCAGAGGGAGCAGCATCAGTGCCGCAAGGCAGGCCAGCACCGAGCCCAGGGTGTGCGAAATCATCCGGTAGTTCATTGCTCTTCCTCTACGATTGCGTCCAGATCCTTGAGCCGGCCGGCGGCGGTGACGATCACGGCGTGGTCGCCGGGGCAGATCACGGTTTCGCCGTCGGGGATGATGCTCCTGCTGCCGCGGATCACCGCGCTGATCAGAATATTGGGCTTGAGCCGCAGGGTTTTCAGGGGGATACCCACACAGGCGGAGCCTTCGCCCACCTTAAACTCAAGAGCCTCCACCTTGCCGTCGGCCAGGCGGTAGAGCGTCTCCATGCTGCTGCCCACAGAGTTGTTCATGGCCCGGACATACCGGGTGATCTGCTGGGCCACCAGGTCCTTGGGGGTGACGATGCTGTCCAGCCCGGAGCTTTCCAGTATGCCGGTAAAGTGCTCCCGGTTCACCTTGGTGACGATTTTCGGCACGCCGTGGTGCTTGGCGTACATGGAGGTGATGATATTGTCCCCGTCGTCGCCGGTGAGGGCCACAAAGGCGTCGGTGCTGCGGATGCCTTCCTCCAGAAGCACCTCGTTTCGGGTGGCGTCGCCGTTGATGATGTGGGCGTTGGGGATCAGATCGCAGAGCAGATCGCAGCGCTCTCTGTCCCTGTCGATGACCGTCACGTCAATGCCGCTGTCCAGCAGAAGGCGGGTGAGGTAGACCGAGATCCTGCCTCCGCCCATGACCATCACGTTTTTCACCGGGCGGCGGTACTGGCCTATGGCCACAAAAAATCTTCTCAGCTCCCGGGATGCGCCGGAGATGCTGAGTCTGTCCCCCGCGTGGAGGACAAAATCGCCGTTGGGGATCAGGGCGTCGCCGCCCCGCTCCACCACGCAGACAAGGACCTTGGCGCCCAACTCCTTGGACAGCTTTTTCAGCTGCATCCCGTCCAGCTTGCTTTTCTCGGGAACTCTGTGCTCAATGATCTCCACACTGCCCTTGGAAAAGGCGTCCACCCGGACGGCGCTGGGAAAGCGCAGCATACGGGAGATCTCCTTGGCGCATTCGTATTCGGGGTTGATAATCACGGAAAGGCCCAGAACCTCCCGGAGAAATTCAGTCTGGCTCAGATACTCCGGGTCACGGATACGGGCAATGATGTGTTTCGTCCCCAGCTTCCGGGCGGCAATGCCGCAGATCATGTTAACCTCGTCCTGCTCGGTGGCGGCCATCAGCAGATCGGCCTCCGCCGCGCCGGCCTCCATAAGCGTTTCCGGGTTGGTGGCGTTGCCTTCAACGCAGATCACGTCCAGGTCGTTTGACAGATGCGATATGGTCTCCGGGTTGCGGTCTATCACGGTGATGTCATGGCCTTCATCCGAGAGCATGTTTGCCACGGAATAGCCCACTTTGCCCGCGCCCACAATGATTATCTTCATGTTCACTTTCTCCGTTTCGTTTCTGGGCAATATTTCAGAATATTATATCACAGCGTTTTATGCTTGTACAGAGCGATACAGCAGGGAAAAAGCCCTGTAAGCCTTTATTTTTTGGAATATTTCGTTCGTGCCCGCATATATTTAAGCAGTTTGACAACGGAGGAGAGAGCGCATGAGAGTATTACGTCTGGGCAGCATGGGCCCATCGGTACAGCTTTTGCAGCTTGCCCTGAACCGGGCAGGCTTTGGTCCGCTGGAGCAGGACGGCGTTTTCGGCACAGCCACGCAGACTGCCCTTGCCCGCTTTCAGCAGGCCCACGGACTGACGCCGGATGGGATCGCGGGCAGCGGCACCCACCGGACCCTTCTGCCCTGGTACACCGGCTTTACGGTACACCGGGTTCAGCGGGGCGACAGTCTGTATTCTGTCGCCGAAGGATACGGCAGCAGCGTGGAAGCCATTCGGCTTGCCAATCCGGAGCTGAATCCGGCCAATCTCCTTATCGGCACACAGCTGGTTGTCCCTCTGCCTTTTCCGGTGGTCCCTACGGACATCGCTTACTCCTCTCAGCTGGTGGCCTACTGCGTGAGAGGGCTTGCGGCCCGCTACCCCTTTATTGTCACCGGAGAAATCGGCAAAAGCGTCATGGGCAGGCCCCTGTGGTATATGCTCCTGGGCAGTGGGGAAAACCGGGTGATGTACAACGCCTCCCACCATGCCAACGAGTGGATCACCACGCCGGTGCTGCTGAAATTTGCCGAGCAGCTGGCTTCCGCCTTTGCCTCCGGCGGCAGCATCTTCGGTCAGAGCGCCGCGGAGCTGATGGACTATGCCTCCCTGTACCTGATCCCGGCGGTGAACCCGGACGGCGTCGACCTGGTGACCGGGGAGCTTACCCAGGGGGAGTACTACGACCGCGCGGCGGCCATCGCCGTAAATTACCCCCAGTTTTCCTTCCCTTCCGGCTGGAAGGCCAACATCCGGGGCGTTGACCTGAATCTCCAGTACCCGGCGGGCTGGGAACAGGCCAGAGAGAACAAATATGCCCAGGGCATACGCTCTCCCGCGCCGGCGGATTTTGTGGGTGCCGCGCCCCTGACGGCCCCGGAAAGCCGGGCCATGTACGACTTTACCCTGTCCGTGGAGCCGGAGCTGATTTTGGCTTACCACACCCAGGGCGAGGTGATCTTCTGGCAGTTTCTTGACTATGAGCCTGAGGGCTCCCGGAGCATCGCGGAGCTGTTTTCCCATGTGTCGGGCTACCGGGTGGAGAGCACGCCCTATGCCTCCGGCTTCGCGGGCTATAAGGACTGGTTTATTCAGGATTTCAACCGGCCGGGCTACACCATTGAGGCGGGCCTTGGGGTAAATCCCCTGCCCATCTCAGATTTTGACGGCATTTACGAGAAAAATCTGGGCATTCTCACCCTGGGCGCGCTGGTGACCTGAAAAAATACTTTCAATTTTTTATATACTTTTGTGCCTTCCTTTGATATAATGATTTCAGAAAAAAGGAGGCGCATTCATTGATTATTATTCGTTATGGGCTTGTTCTGCTGCTGAGTTATCTGATCGGCTGCTCCAGCATGGCCCTCTATGTTTCCAAATACAAAAAAGTGGATCTCCAGAAGGCCGGCTCAGGCAACCTGGGCGCGTCCAACACCATGATCCTTTTAGGCTGGAAACCGGCCATCATTGTGGGGCTGCACGATATCGGCAAGGCTGTGCTGGCGGTAGTGCTGGCGAAGCTGTTCTGCCCGGATCAGCTGCTGGTCCAGGCCGGGGCAGGCGTGGCCTGTGTGCTGGGGCACATGTTTCCCTTCTATCTTCACTTCAAGGGCGGCAAGGGCTTTGCCTCCTATCTGGGCATGACCTTTGCCCTCAACTGGAAGTTCGCCCTTGTGGTCATGGTAATCGTAGTTATTGTAACGCTGATAAGCGATTACATTGTTGTCGGAACCGTTACAACAATTGTTATTGTTCCGGCCTACATGGGTTATGCCAACCGCAGTCTGCTGTTGGCGGCTATACTCTGTATTGCTACTGCCGTCATGCTGTATAAGCATCGGGATAATTTCTCTCGTATTTTAAACGGCACAGAAGTGGGGCTTCGCCGTGCCAACCGGGGCGAACTTCGGGTCAAAAAGTAAATCATGTATAGAAACTGCCCGGTCAGCCGACCGGGCAGTTTTCGTATCTTTACTTTTAGAAGTCGGCGTTGCCGGTGGTGCGGGGATGGAGCTCCACGTCGCGGATGTTGGACACGCCGGTGAGATACATCACCATGCGCTCAAAGCCCAGGCCGAAGCCGGCGTGACGGCAGCTGCCGTAACGGCGCAGGTCCAGATACCACCAGTAGTCCTCCTCTTTCAGCCCCAGCTCCTTCATACGGGCGGTGAGCAGGTCCAGACGCTCCTCGCGCTGGCTGCCGCCGATGATCTCGCCGATGCCGGGGACAAGGCAGTCCGCCGCGGCGACAGTCTTGCCGTCGTCGTTCAGGCGCATATAGAAGGCCTTGATGTCCTTGGGATAGTCGGTGACGAAAATGGGCTTTTTGAATACCTCCTCGGTGAGGTAGCGCTCATGCTCGGTCTGAAGGTCGATGCCCCATTTGACCGGGAAATCAAACTTCTTTCCGCTCTTCTCCAGGATCTCCACCGCCTCGGTGTAGCTGATTCTTCCAAACTCGTTGGAGACCACATTGTGCAGTCGGTCAAGCAGACCCTTGTCCACAAAGGCGTTGAAAAACTCCATCTCCTGGGGGCACTTTTCCAGCACGGTGTTAATAATATACTTGACCATGGCCTCGGCCATGTCCATATCGTCGTTCAGATCGGCAAAAGCCATTTCCGGCTCGATCATCCAGAACTCCGCCGCGTGGCGCTGGGTATAGGAGACCTCGGCGCGGAAGGTGGGGCCGAAGGTGTACACATCGCCGAAAGCCATGGCAAAGTTTTCGCAGTTGAGCTGGCCGGAGACAGTCAGGCTGGTGGGCTTGCCGAAGAAGTCCTTGCTGTCGTCCACGGCGCCGTCCTCTTTCCGGGGAGGGTTATTCAGATCCAGGGTGGTGACCCGGAACATCTCCCCCGCGCCCTCACAGTCGGAGCCGGTGATGATGGGGGTGTGGACATACACAAAGCCCTGGCCCTGGAAAAAGTCGTGCACAGCCTGAGCCGCCACGCTTCTCACACGGAACACCGCAGAGAACAGGTTGGTGCGGGGACGCAGATGCTGGATCGTGCGGAGAAATTCCACACTGTGGCGCTTTTTCTGCAAGGGATAATCCGGCGTGGAGGGGCCCTCCACCTGGATCTCGTCCGCTTTCAGCTCAAAGGGCTGCTTGGCCTCCGGCGTCAGCACCAGAGTACCGTGTACGATCAGGGCGGCGCCAACATTCTGCTTTGCGATCTGCTCGTAATTATTCAGGCTGCTCCTCTCAAATACGACCTGCAGGGATTTAAAGCAGCTGCCGTCGTTCAGCTCGATAAAGCCGAAGTTTTTCATGTCGCGGACGGTTCTGACCCAGCCGCAGACAGTGAGCTTCTGACCGTCAAACGAAGATGCGTCTGCATAGATGCCGGAGATTTTTTGACGCTTCATATTGGCACTCATCCTTTCTTTGTGCCCTTGGGCACGCATAATATGTTTTCAGCGTCTCTGCGCTGATTTTGATATTATATCTATTATGTTCTTTTTTTGCAACAGCAAAATTCAAAAGATCAGCCTGACCGGCGCATGGTAATTGCAAAGCTCCACTTCCGTGTACTCTCCCCCGGCCTCGCCGTCCCGGGTCCAGGCCACCGGCTTTTCAAAGCTGAACTTTGCCCGCTTGGTATGCAGGACCAGCAGCTTGTCGCTGTCATACTTCTGGGAGAGTATGCTGGTCAAAATCTCGCCGAAGCCCTCCACACTGCCCGGGTCCTTGACCAGGACCAGCTCGCTCATGCCATCGCCCAGACTGACCATCTCCTCATTCAGCCGGACGATCCCGGCCACGGAGGTGGAGTTTGACATGCTGCCGTAGACCAGATTGGCCTCGATCACGCCCTCATCGTATTCTACCCGGGTTTTGAACGCCTCGATTTTGGGAAGCTGGGCCGCGCCCTGCAGCACATAGGCCAGGTGACCCAGCACTTTTTTCTGATTCTGGGGGGTGGAGTAGCTCGCCTCGGTAAAAGCGCCGAAGGCGGCAATATAGGCAAAAAACTTGTCCCCGTCAAAACCGCCGATATCATAGGGATGGGGCGTGCCGGAAAGCATACGCTTTGCCGCCCCCACGGTGTCGTTTTTCGGCAGGGCAAGGGTTGTGGCCACGTCGTTTGCCGTGCCCATGGGGAAATAGCCCACCGGAGGAGGATCCTTCAGGCGCATCAGGCCTGCAAGCACCTCGCTTAGGGTCCCGTCGCCGCCGATGCAGGCCACCGTGTCATATTCCGGTGCAAATTCAGCCGCAAATTCCGTTGCTTCTCCCCGTCCGGAGGTAAAAAAAAGGGTGGTTCTGTATCCACCGATATCCAGTACATTCAGAGCCTCGGGCAGGTTTACCTTGAATCCGCCCCGTCCGGCCGCCGGATTGATGATGAGCATGAGTTTCTTTTTCATCTGTATGCTCCCCTTTCTTTTTTCCATTATAATCCCAATGGGGCGCGGGGTCAAATGGATAATACTAATTCTTGATTGAAAGATTTAATCAGCAGCACTGGGATATTGGTGCAAGACAAGGCAGAGGAACGCCGCCATACTTTGTGTATGGCAAGTGACGATAACGCCGTATTGCGCCAATAGACCAAGCTGATATTAAAGATTGAAATCGAGAATAGTATAAAAACTGCTAATAAATAAACTGCCGGTAAATAAAGCAAAAAGGACACAGGAAAACCTGTGTCCTTGTGTTGCTGAAAACTTAAGCCATCTCGTTGAGCTTTACAGCCATAGCGGACTTTTTGTGAGCTGCGTTGTTCTTGTGAAGCAGACCCTTGCAAGCCGCACGGTCAACAGTCTTAACGGCAACTTTATAGGCACTGACGGCTGCGTCGCGGTTGCCATCGGCAACGGCTGCGTCAAACTTTTTCATCATGGTCTTGAGCTCGGTCTTATCAGCACGATTCTTTGCTCTGAGCTGCTTGGACTTTTCGTCTCTCTTGGCAGAAGATTTAATGTTGGCCATGTTCGATCGCCACCTCCTCCTATAAAATTGAGCTATACATAACTCGCGTTTTGAAATTATAGCAAATATAGTTTTGAAAATCAAGAGTTTTTTGCAAAAAAAAGTTTATTTTTTTTACTTGTTATTTCTTTTGTCCTTTTCGGAAAAAATACACAATATATTGATTTCTGTGAGGTGCATTATGGGAATAAATGTCAGAACCGATATGGCTTCCGAGGCCCATCGGGAGATTAAAAAGAAAAATGCTATCCCCGGTGTGATTGCGAGAGAGGAGACCCTGAACGGCTTTCCCCTGTACGCTGTGGAGATCAAAAACGAAGAGGGCGCCCAGGCCTTGAAAAAGCCTGTGGGCAAATATTACACGCTGGAGCCGGAGCGATTTTTTGAACGGGGCTCCGATTCCTTTGCGCCAGCCGCGGAGGCCCTGGCCCGTTTAATCAGAAACTGCTTTGACGGTGTGTCCTCCTCCTCTGTGCTGGTGGCCGCTCTGGGCAATCCGGATATCACGCCGGACGCCCTTGGCCCCCTTACCGCCTCCCATCTGATCGTGACCCGGCATCTGAAACATTCCGGCGATCCGATTTTTTCTTCTTTTCATTCTCTCGCCCTCTGCCGGACAGGCGTTCTGGGGACCTCCGGGATTGAAAGCGCTCTGCATATCAAAACCCTCTGCGATTTACTGAAGCCGGAGTTTGTCATTGCCGTGGACGCTCTGGCCGGTTCTGACCCGGACCGGCTCTGCCGGACCATACAGGTAAACAGCGCGGGGGTGGCCCCCGGCTCCGGTGTGGGCAATGACCGGGAGGAATTGAGTCAGGATTATCTGGGCGTGCCTGTTGTGGGGATAGGCGTCCCCACGGTCATTGATTCAGAGCTTCTTGGCGGCGGAAACAATGCCCATATGTTTGTCACGCCCCGGAATATTGACAGTCTGGTGCGCAGCGCGGCCAGGCTGATCGGCTACGGCATTGACCTGGCGGTCCATGACGGGCTTTCTATTGGCGACATTGATATGCTGATTGGCTGATGTTTCACGTGAAACATTCATTTTTACAAAAATTCAAAATGTTTCACGTGAAACATTGAAAAGGCGTCAGGATGCTGTTATAATGTCTGCCGAAAAGAAAAATGCAGGATGGAGAGCATCATGGCAAGAATAATTGCAGTAGCAAACCAAAAGGGCGGCGTGGGAAAAACCACAACCTGCGTGAACCTGAGCGCCGCTCTGCATAAAATGGGCAGACGCGTGCTGCTGGTGGACGGAGACCCCCAGGGCAACGCCAGCTCCGGCATGGGCGTATCCAAAACAAACAGGCCCAATACCTACGATATGCTCATCAACAGCAGTCCGGCGGAGGATTGCATTGTACATACGGATTACGGCGACGTGATCCCTACGGGAAACGAACTGGCCGCCGCGTCAGTGGAACTGATCGACGCCGAAGAGAGAGAATACGTCTTGAAAAAGGCGCTGATCGGTCTCTATACGGATTACGACTATATATTTATAGACTGTCCCCCCTCGCTGGAGCTGCTGACCGTGAACGCCCTGGTGGCGGCGGACAGCGTGCTGATCCCCATGCAGTGCGAATATTACGCCCTGGAAGGCATCACGGACCTGATGACCAGCATCAAAATGTGTAACCGGCGGCTGAACCGGCGGCTGGAGGTGGAAGGGATCGTTCTGACCATGTACGATTCCCGGATGAATCTGACCACCCAGGTAGAAAACGAGCTGAGAAGATTTTTGGGCAGCAAAGTCTATGAGACTGTAGTCCCCCGAAGTATCCGGCTGTCCGAAGCACCCAGCCACGGCATACCCGGCATTGAATACGACAAGTACAACAAGGGCACAAAGGCCTATATGGCCCTGGCCCAGGAATTTATGGACAGATGCGAGAGAAAAGGAGGATAAATGGCAGCGAGAGAAAAGAAAGGTCTGGGCACCGGACTGGACGTCCTCTTTGGTGCAAACGGCCTGAATGAAGAAAACGAATCTGAGCTTCTGACTCTGCCCATCTCCAAGGTGGAACCCAGAGTGGACCAGCCCAGAGAGTATTTTGACCAGCAGGCCTTGCAGGAATTGGCCGACTCCATTGCCCAATACGGTCTTATCCAGCCCATAACCGTACGCAAGCTGGACACAGGCTACTATCAGATCATCGCCGGTGAACGGCGCTGGCGGGCAAGCCGCATGGCAGGCCTGGACGAGGTGCCGGTGAGAGTCATTGAAGCGGACGACCGGAAGACCGCGGAGCTGGCCCTGGTGGAGAACCTGCAGAGAGAAGACCTGAACCCCATTGAGGAGGCCAAGGGCTATAAAACCTTGATTGACGAATTCGGCCTGACCCAGGAAGAAGCGGCGAAGAGCGTTGGCCGATCCCGGCCCAGCATCACTAATGCCCTGCGGCTTTTGTCCCTCTCCCCCAAGGTTTTGGAAATGGTGGAGAAAAACGAGCTGTCAGCAGGCCATGCCCGGGCGCTGATCTCCATAACCGACGATAAAAAACAGTTGGATGCCGCCACGGAGGTCAGGGAAAAGGGTCTCTCCGTCCGGAAAACGGAACAGCTGGCCGCAAAGCTGTCAAGAGAAGTTGTTCCGGAAAAGGAAAATAACAACAGCGTTTCCGTTGACTACGCGGCGGAAATTTCCGACCAGCTCTCCAAAGTGCTGGGCAGAAAGGTGAAGCTGACCGACGGAAAAAAGACAGGCAAAATTGAAATTGAATTTTACGGGGCCGACGACAGAGAGAATCTGATTGAGCTTCTGCGCGGTCTTGGCAAATAAAAGATGAGGAGAAAAGAACATGCTTGATATACGTTTTGTAAGAGAAAACCCGGATCTGGTAAAGGAAAACATCAAAAAGAAATTTCAGGATCAGAAGCTCCCCCTGGTGGACGAGGTCATCGAGCTTGACGCAAAAAACCGCGCGGCTATCACCGAGGCCAGCGAGATCCGCGCCAGCAGAAACACCCTGTCCAAGCAGATCGGCATTCTGATGGGCCAGGCCAAAAAGGACCCCTCCAAGCTGGAAGAGGCCGAAAAGGTCAAGGCCCAGGTCAAGGCAAATGCCGACCGTCTTGCCGAGCTGGAGACTCTGGAGGAGGAGTATGCCCAGCGTATCCACGCCATTATGCTGAATATCCCCAATATCATTGACCCCTCCGTCCCCATCGGCCCGGACGACAGCGCCAATGTTGAAGTGGAGAGATTCGGTGAACCGGTGGTCCCCGATTTTGAGATCCCTTATCACACCAAGATCATGGAGAGCTTTAACGGCGTGGACATGGACGCGGCCGGCCGGGTTTCCGGCAACGGTTTTTATTACCTGATGGGCGACATTGCCAGACTCCACTCCGCGGTGCTGGCCTACGCCAGAGACTTTATGATCAACAAGGGCTTTATCTACTGCATTCCGCCCTTTATGATCCACGGCAATGTGGTGGAAGGCGTCATGAGCCAAACCGATATGGACGCCATGATGTATAAAATTGAGGGAGAAGACCTGTATCTGATCGGCACCTCCGAGCACTCCATGATCGGCAAATTCATCGACCAGATCATCCCCGAGGACAAGCTGCCCCAGACCCTTACCAGCTATTCCCCCTGCTTCCGCAAGGAAAAGGGCGCCCACGGCATTGAGGAGCGGGGTGTGTACCGCATCCACCAGTTTGAAAAGCAGGAAATGATCGTGGTCTGCAAGCCCGAGGATTCCATGGCCTGGTACGAGAAGATGTGGCGCTTCTCCGTGGAGCTTTTCCGCAGCCTGGAGATCCCCGTGCGCCAGCTGGAGTGCTGCTCCGGCGACCTGGCCGACCTGAAGGTCAAGTCCTGCGATATTGAAGCCTGGTCTCCCAGACAGCAGAAGTATTTTGAGGTCTGCTCCTGCTCCAACCTGGGCGACGCCCAGGCCCGCCGCCTGAAGATCCGCGTCAAGGGCGCCGACGGCAAGATGTATCTGCCCCATACGCTCAATAACACCGTGGTTGCTCCTCCCCGTATGCTCATTGCCTTTTTGGAAAACCACCTTCAGGCCGACGGCAGCGTGACCATTCCCGAAGTTCTCCGGCCGTACATGGGCGGAACGGAAATTCTTATTCCCAACAAATAAGGAAGGACAGAGAATCAGATGAAAAAATTGTTCAATGAATTTAAGGCCTTCATTATGCGCGGCAACGTGCTGGATATGGCTATCGGCGTTGTCATTGCCGGGGCCTTCGGCAAGATCACCACTTCTCTGGTCAATGACCTGATCCTGCCCCTTGTGAGCTGGATCTGCGGCACAAGGGACATGACCGCACTGAACATTTTGGTCCGCCCGGCTGTATATGACGAGGCCGGCGAGGTGGTGAAAGAGGCTATCACCCTGGGCTTCGGAAGCTTTGTGGGCACGGTGATCGACTTTCTGCTGATCGCGCTGGTGGTATTTGCCATCGTCAAAGTGGCCAACAAGGCTCACGACCTGGCCCACAAGAAGGAAGAGGCCGCTCCCGAAGAACCTGCCAAACCCACCAGCGAAGAGCTGCTGGCCCAGATTCTGGAAGAACTGAAGAAAAAGTAATTGTATAACTTAAGGCCGCCCAAAAAGGGCGGCCTCTTTTTTTCGCTTTCTCCTACTATAATATATTTATATCTTGCAAAGTATACAGTTTTTTGCTATACTCTTATAGTTAGGAATATTATCGCAAATGAGGTGGGTTAATGAACTCTGTAAACGATATATGGGATGAAATCGTAAATATTCTTTCAAAGCAGCTCACACCGACAGCGATCAGCACCTGGTTTTCCGACTGCACCCCTGTGGAGATCGACGACTGCAAGCTGGTGCTGCATACCACCACGGATTTTAAGCGCAGCATCATCATTTCCCGCTTCGGCGACACCATAAAGGCAGCCCTCTCCGACCTGTTCTCCTGCGATTTTGATATTCTGGTTCTGGCCGGCGACGAGATCAACGACTTTTCCATCAAGAAAAAAGCGGAAAACTCCCTGCCGGAAATGGAAGGCTATACCTTTGACCGCTTCATCGTGGGTAATTCCAATAAATTTGCCCACGCAGCAGCTGTGGCCGTTGCAGAGAAGCCGGGTGTGACCTACAATCCCCTGTTTATCTACGGAAACTCTGGCCTGGGAAAGACCCATCTTTTGCTGGCAATCGGTCAGGAGATTCACGAGAAAGACCCCTCAAAGAAAATTGCCTATGT
Organism: uncultured Clostridia bacterium; assembly: GCA_946061515.1. Classification (GTDB taxonomy): domain Bacteria; phylum Bacillota; class Clostridia; order Oscillospirales; family Oscillospiraceae; genus Limivicinus. The sequence continues at coordinate 13,999 of CAMGRL010000007.1, read as the reverse complement.
GAAGGGCGATGAATTTACCATTCAGCTGGTCCGGGCAATCAAGGACGGCACAGGAGAAGAATTCCGCACCAAATACAGAAATGTGGACCTTTTCCTTGTAGACGATATTCAGTTCATCGCCGGTAAACAGCAGACCCAGAACGAGTTTTTCCACACCTTTAACAATATCTATGAAGCAAAACATCAGATCGTGATTACCTCGGACCGTCCCCCCATGGAGATGTCCCTGCTGGACGACCGTCTGCGCACCCGCTTTGAAGGCGGCCTGATGGCGGATATTCAGCCCCCCGATCTGGAAACAAGAATGGCCATCATCCGCAATAAGGCAGCCCAACTGGGCCTGCTCCTGTCCGACGAAGCGGTGGAATATATCGCGGAAAACATCACCGCCAATATCCGGCAGCTGGAAGGCGTGATCAAACGGCTGACAGCCTATAAAGAGATTCTGGACGATGTGATCACCATTGATTCCGTAAAACGGGCCATCAAGGATGTCATCAAAATCGGCACCTACATCCCCACGCCGGATATCATCATCAAGGAGACAGCCAAGTATTACTCCCTGAAGGAAGAGGATCTGCGGGGTCAGAATCGTTCCAAAAACACCGCCATGGCAAGACAGGTCTCCATGTACCTTATGCGCTCGCTGACAAATCTCTCTCTGAAGGATATTGGCGCGGAATACGAGGACAGAAACCATGCCACCGTCCTGGCCTCCATCCGGAAAGTCGAAGATCTGCTGAAAACCGACAGTTCCATGGCCGGCATTGTCAGGGACATTACCTCCAATATCAATTCCAATTAATTTTCCACATTTCTTTGTGAACAAGTGAAGAACCGATTGTGGAGAAAAAATTGAAGTACCGCCCCTGTGGAAAACAAAAAAATAGTCAACTTTTTTCTGAACAGAATAAAATCCCTGCTTTCAAGGGCTCAGGGGACTTTTCCACAAAAATTTTCCCTACTGCTACAACTACCAATAAATTATCCTTTATAGCTGTATAGACAAACATTTTTCCCTGTTGAAGGAGGAACTGAAATGAAATTTACCTGTGAAAAATATCTGCTCCAGTCTGCCTGCACCATTGCCTCAAGAGCAACGGCATCCAAAAGCCCTATCCCGGCTCTTGAAGGTCTGCTGATCCAGGCGGACACAGATGTGAGAGTTACCGGCTACGACCTGAAAGAAGGCATATACACCAATATCGGCGCAGACATCGAGCAGACCGGCTCCGTTGTTGTGGGAGCACGGCTTTTCGGCGAAATGATCCGCCGCCTGCCGGATGGCATTGTCAGCATCAGCGCCGATGAAAACAACAACATCAATGTAAAATGCGGAAAAAGCCAGTTTAACTTCATGGGCATCAGCGCGGACGATTATCCGGAAATGCCCAGCGTAGACGGCCTGAACCATATAGACCTGCCCCAGAAGCTGCTGAAAACCATGATCAACCAGACAATTTTTGCTGTGTCCGACAGCGATGTGCGCCCCATCTACACCGGCACCCTCTTTGAAATAGAGGACGGCGAGCTGACTCTGGTTTCCGTTGACGGCTACCGTCTGGCCAAGCGCTGCGAGAAAATCGAAGGCGAAAATGTGGAAAACTGCAGTTTTGTGGTTCCCGGCTCCGCCCTTTCCGATATCGAGCGCATCTGCGCCGACACGGAAGATAAGGTGAGCATTTCCGTGGGCGCAAAGCACATCTCCTTCTCCATCGGGGAGACCGTGGTGGTCACCCGCCGGCTGGAAGGCGAATTTCTCAATTACCGCAAATCCATTCCCGACAAGTTCCGCTTTACCGTTCAGGTGGAGAGAGCGGAATTTATGTCCACCATCGACCGTGTGGCCCTGATCATCAGCGAAAAGAACAGCAGCCCCGTCAGACTCAATTTCCACGACGGCAGCATTGACTGCCTCTGCCTCACCCCCATCGGCAAAGCGGAGGACATCTGCACCTGCGAGGGCAGCGTTGAAGGACTGGAGATCGGCTTTAACGACCGCTATCTGATGGACGCCCTGAAGGCCGCCTCCGGCACGGATAAGCTGAATATCTGCCTGAATACCGCCTCCTCCCCCTGCGTGATCGACGCGGCGGACGGAAGCGGGGCATTTACCTATATGATCCTTCCTGTGCGTCTGCGCGCGGGCGACTGATAAGAGAGAAAAATGGAAAAAATAACTATTAATACAGAATTTATCAAACTGGATTCCCTGCTGAAATTTGCGGCACTGGTAGGTACCGGCGGAGAGGCAAAATATGTGATCAGCGAGGGCATGGTTAAGGTGAACGGCGAAGTCTGCACCATGCGGGGAAAGAAAATCTATCCCGGCGACAGAGTGGATTTTGACCGCTTCAGCCTTGAAGTGACAAAGGGATGAGAGTTGAAAAGATCGCACTGAACGGATTTCGCAACTATGAATGGGAAACAGCGGAATTCGGCAGCGGGACCAATGTCATATCGGGCCGTAACGCTCAGGGGAAAACCAATCTGCTGGAGGCTGTCTATATGCTCTCGGCCGGGCGCAGCTTCCGCACCCGGTTTGATAAAGAGCTGGTCGGCTTTGGCTATTCCTCGGCGGAGATCCTGGCCGATGTGGTGAGCCACGACCGCAGCCAGACCATCAACATTCTAATCCGGCCGGGCTATGCCAAAAAGATTCTGGTAAACGGCGTGAAAAAATCCTCCGGGGAGCTATCTCAGGTCATCAATACGGTGCTTTTCTGCCCGGATGATCTGAACCTCATTAAAGAGGGCGCGGCGGTAAGGCGGAGGCTGATGGATAACGCCATCAGCCAGATCAGGCCCAGATATGGGGAGATCCTGTCGGAGTTTAACCGGCTCTATGAGCATAAGAGCCGGATTTTGAAGGACTGGCGGGAAAAGCCCTCTCTGCTGGATACTCTGGACGAATTTTCCGACGGGATGTGCAGGGACTCCGCTCAGCTGATCCGTTTCAGGTCCGCTTTTGCCGCAAGACTGAACCAGGCGGCAGCTCCCATACACAGCGAATTTTCCGGCGCGGGGGAAGAGCTGTCCATCAGCTATTCCACCGTCAGCACCGTGAAAAATATTTATGGCAGTACCAGGGAAATCTATTACGATATCTGTGAGCACCAGGAAAAGCACCGGCAGGCGGAGATCGAAAGCGGTCAGTGCCTCACCGGCGCACACAAGGATGATCTGGAAATTGCCATAAACGGCAGACCGGCCAGGAGCTTTGCCTCCCAGGGCCAGACCAGGACGGCGGCCCTGTCCATCAAGCTGGCCGAGCGGGAGATCTTCCTGGCGGAAACAGGGGAATATCCCATTCTCCTGCTGGATGACGTGCTGTCCGAACTTGACGTGAAGCGGCAGGAATTTGTGCTCAACCGCATTGGCGGCGGACAGACCCTCATCACCTGCTGCGAGGACGAGGGTATCTCCAGCCGCACCGGCGGCCGTGTCCTGTTTGTGGAGAAAGGCAGGATACGCTGATGTATCTTCACCTTGGCAAAGGAACAGTGGTCAATACCGGGGAAATCATCGGCATATTCGACCTGGATATCACCTCTCAGTCCCATCTCACCAGAAAATACCTGAACATGGCCGAAAAGGCCGGACAGGTCATCAACGCCGCGGAGGATATTCCCAAATCCTTTGTAGTCTGCTGTGAGCGGGAGAAAAAAACTGTCTATCTCAGTCAGATGGCTTGCGCCACACTGCTTCGCCGGGCGGAGTCCGGCATGTTATAAATATGTTCCAAGAAGGAAAGTTGAGGAAAATCAATGTCTGATCAAATAGAAAAGAACAATCAGGAATATGACGCATCGCAGATCCAGGTGCTGGAGGGACTCGAGGCGGTAAGAAAACGCCCGGGCATGTATATCGGCTCCACCTCCTCCTCCGGTCTGCATCATCTTGTTTATGAGATCGTGGATAACTCCATTGACGAGGCCCTGGCCGGCTTCTGCGACCGGATCGAAGTGGTCATCGAAGAGGGCGACATCATCCGCGTCACCGACAATGGCCGCGGCATCCCTGTAGACACCCAGGAGCAGACCGGAAAATCCGCTCTGGAAGTGGTATTCACCGTGCTGCACGCCGGCGGCAAGTTCGGCGGCGGAGGCTACAAGGTCTCCGGCGGTCTCCACGGTGTGGGCGCTTCCGTGGTCAATGCCCTGTCCGAGTGGCTGGAAGTGGAAGTCCACAAGGAAGGCAAGATCTACCAGATGCGCTTTTCCCGGGGAGACATTATTCAGCCCATCACCGTCATCGGCGATACTGCGCGTACAGGCACCACTGTCCGCTTCAAGCCGGACCCGGAGATGTTTGACGACACGGTGTATGACTATGAGATCCTGCACACCCGTATGCAGGAGCAGGCTTTCCTCAACGGCGGCCTGACCATATCCATTGAAGATAAGCGCCCGGGCAAAGAGCAGAGCGAGACCATGTGCTATAAAGGCGGCATCAGGGAATATGTCAGTTACCTGAACCGCCACAAATCCCCCATTCACAACGAGGTCATCTACCTCAGCGGCACCAAGGGCGACGCTGTGGCGGAGATCGCATTGCAGTATAACGACGGCTACAGTGAGACACTGGTCTCCTTTGCCAACGACATCCACACCCCGGAAGGCGGTATGCACGAGACCGGCTTCAAAACCGCGCTGACCCGGGTGATCAACGCCTACGGCGCCAAGAACAACATCATCAAGGGCGACGATAAGGTGTCCGGCGATGATGTGCGCGAAGGCATCACCGCAGTGATCTCCGTCAAGCTGCCGGAGGCCCAGTTTGAAGGCCAGACCAAGCAGAAGCTGGGCAACGCCTATATCCGCACCCTGGTGGACGGCATTGTTTCCGACCAGCTGACCACCTATTTTGAAGAGCATCCCGCCGCGGCAAAGGCCATTTTAGACAAGGCCATGATGGCCAACCGGGCCAGAGAAGCGGCGAGAAAGGCCAGGGAGTCTGTGCGCCGCAAGACCGGGCTGGAGTCCGGCCAGATGCCCGATAAGCTCCAGGACTGCAACGAGCGGGACCCCTCCCTCTGCGAGATCTACATCGTCGAGGGCGACAGCGCCGCAGGCTCTGCCATCCAGGGCCGGGACAGCCGCTTCCAGGCCATCCTTGCCATGTGGGGCAAGATGCTGAACGTGGAAAAGGCCCGGGCCGATAAAATTTACGGCAATGACAAGCTCTATCCCCTGATCGTGGCCCTCGGCGCCGGTATCGGGGACGAGTTCAATATCGAAAAGCTCCGCTATCATAAGATCATTATTATGGCCGATGCTGATGTGGACGGAAGTCACATCCGCACGCTGCTGCTGACCTTCTTCTTCCGCTATATGCGCCCGCTGATCGAGCACGGTTATGTGTATTCCGCCGTCCCGCCGCTGTATAAGCTGGTCCGGGGCAAGACCCAGAGAGTGGCCTATTCCGACGAGCAGAGGGACCAGATCAGCGCGGAGATGCGCGCCGACAACCCCAACGCCAAGGTGGATATCTCCCGCTTCAAGGGCCTGGGCGAGATGGACCCCCACGAGCTTTGGGAGACCACCATGGACCCGGAAAAGCGTTCTCTCCGCCGCATCACCCTGAACGACGCCATCCGCGCGGACCAGGTATTCACCGTCCTCATGGGCGAGGACGTGGAGCCCAGGCGCGAGTGGATCGAGCAGAACGCCAAGTATGTGGTCAATCTGGATATCTGAGGAAGTGAGGTTATATGGCACATAAAAGAGATTACAAACCTGAGGATATCGCATTTCCCAATCAGGTCATAACCGAATCGGAGCTGGTAAGCGAGATGCAGACCAGCTATATTGACTACGCCATGTCTGTCATCGTGGGCAGAGCCCTGCCCGATGTGCGGGACGGATTGAAGCCCGTCCACCGGCGTATTCTGTATACCATGTATGAGGGCGGTCTCACCAGCGACAAGCCCTTCAAGAAGTCCGCCACCTGCGTGGGCGACGTGCTGGGTCACTACCACCCCCACGGAGACGCCTCTGTCTACGACGCCATGGTGCGTCTGGCTCAGGATTTCTCCATGCGCTACATGCTGGTGGACGGTCACGGCAACTTCGGCTCCGTGGACGGCGACCCCCCTGCCGCCTACCGTTATACCGAGGCGAGACTTTCCAAAATTTCCAACGAAATGCTGCGGGATATCGACAAGGAAACCGTGGACTGGGACCCCAACTTCGACGAGAGCCGCAAGGAACCCAGGGTTCTGCCCTCCCGCTTCCCCAACCTTCTTGTCAACGGCTCCAGCGGCATCGCCGTGGGCATGGCCACCAATATCCCGCCCCATAACCTGAGAGAGGTCATCAACGCCTGCATCTGCGTTCTGGACGATCCGGACGCCACCTTAAATGACCTGATGCAGCACATCAGCGGGCCGGACTTTCCCACCCGGGGCATCATCATGGGCAGAAGCGGCATACGCCAGGCCTATGCCACCGGCCGGGGAAAGGTCATCGTCCGCGCCCGGGCGGAGTTTGAGGAGTTCGGCCAGAACCGCACCCGCATCATCGTCACAGAGCTTCCCTATCAGGTGAATAAGCGCCAGCTCATCAAAAATATCGCCGACCAGGTCCATGAAAAGCGGCTGGAGGGTATCTCCGACCTGCGGGATGAGACGGACCGTAACGGTATGCGCATTGTCATCGAGCTGAAGCGGGACGCCAATCCCCAGGTGGTGCTGAACCGGCTCTTCGCCCAGACGGCGCTGCAGTCCAGCTTCTCCATCAATATGCTGGCGCTGGTGAATAACCAGACCCAGCCGAAGATCCTCTCCCTGCGGCATATTCTGGACGAATATCTGAACTTCCAGGAGGAAGTCATCGTCCGGCGCACAAAATACGACCTGCGCAAGGCCGAGGAGCGCGCCCATCTGTTGGAGGGCCTGCTCATCGCCCAGGACAACATCGACGAGGTCATCCGCATCATCCGCAGCAGCTATGACGACGCCAAACAGAACCTGATGAAGCGCTTCGGTCTGTCCGAGGTGCAGGCCCAGGCCATCTGCGACATGCGCCTGATCTCTCTTCAGGGTCTGAACCGGGAAAAGCTGGAGCAGGAGTACAAGGAGCTGGAGGAGAAGATCCGTTACTATAAGAGCCTGCTTGCCGACCCCGAGCTCATTAAGGGCGTTTTGAAGGATGAGCTGATCGTCCTGAGAGACAAGTTCGGCGACGAGCGCCGGACGGAGATCCAGGACGTGGCCGACGAGATCGACATTGAAGATCTGATCGAGGAGGAGCAGTGTGTCTTTACCCTGACCCACGGCGGCTATATCAAGCGCCTGCCCGTCAGTGAATACCGGGCCCAGGGCCGGGGCGGCAAGGGCGTCCGCGCCATGGCCACCAAGGACGAGGACTATGTGGAGACGGTGTTTACCGCTTCCACCCACGACAATATCCTCTTCTTTACCGACACAGGCCGGGTCTATATCAAGAAGGGCTATAACATCCCCGAGGCCGGCAGAAACGCCAGGGGCACCAATATCATCAACATCATCCAGATCGACACCGGCGAAAAGGTCAGTGCCATGATCCGGGGCCGCGCCCTGGATGAGGACAGCTATCTGATGTTTGTCACAAGAAACGGCACTGTCAAGCGCATGAGCCAGGCGGCATTGAAGAACATCCGGGCAAACGGCATCCGGGCCCTGACCCTGGACGAGGGGGATGAGCTGATCTCCGTTCTGCCTACCACGGGAGACGAAAATATCCTGATCGCCACCAACAAGGGCCTTGCGGTCTGCTTTAACGAAAACGATGTGCGCCCCATGGGCCGCACCGCCGTGGGCGTTCGCGGCATCCGCCTCCGGGAGGGCGACTTTGTGGTGGGTGCCGGCAGCAGCGCTGAGGGACAGCAGCTGCTCAGCATCACCGAAAAGGGCTACGGCAAGCGCACCGAGCTGGAGGAGTACAGCATCCACGGCAGAGGCGGCATCGGCATTAAGAACTACAATGTGACCGAAAAGACCGGCAACGTGGCCGCGGTGAGAATGGTGGATCCGGAGGACGATATTCTTGTCATCTCCGACGACGGCACCATCATCCGCATGGCGGCGGACCACATCTCCGTTTTGGGCCGGGCCACCCAGGGCGTGCGCGTCATGCGCCTGATGGAGGGCAGCAAGGTCATCTCCATGGAAAAGACAGAAAAAGAGATCGATGAGGAAAGCGCCAAAGAATGATCCTGATCCCGTTATGGGAGTCCAGATTAAGGAGGCCATTCAATGAACGACCAAGAAAGACAGAGCAGTAAAAAGAAGCAGTCAGGCGGCGGAAAAGGCATACTTATCGCCCTGGGCTTTATTATTCTGATGAACGTCATCAGCGCAGGCGGGGGCGGCGTCATCCTGTTTTTCTTCGCCATTGCCCTGATTATCGTCATATTGGTCATTGCGGTAAAGGCGGGGAAAAAGGCCGCGCAGAAAAAATCTGCGGAGTCTGTCCCTGTACGGTGGACAAGGCCGGACAATGACCGGCGTCAGAACGCGCCGAAGCCGGTGGAAAGACCGGTGTATACGCCCCAGGCGGTCTACAATGAAAACGCCTCAGCGGAAAATTTTCAGCGGGACCGGCAGCGGCGCATTGCCCAGCTGGACGGCTTTCTGAAAAACGGAATCATCGACAAAGAGGAATACAAGGTCCTCTTGTCCCGGTATGAGAGAAATATCTGAGCTTTCATGAAAACAGTCACCATCTATACAGACGGCGCATGCAGCGGCAACCCCGGCCCGGGCGGCTGGGGGGCGCTGCTGTGCTATAACGGCGTGGAAAAGGAGCTTTCCGGCGGCGCAGCCCAGACCACCAACAACCGCATGGAGCTGACCGGCGTGATCTCCGCGCTGCAGGCCCTGAAGGAACCCTGCGTTGTGGAGCTCTACTCCGATTCCAAGTATGTGATCGACGCGCTGGAAAAGGGCTGGGCAGTCTCCTGGCGGAAAAGGGGCTGGATCAAGTCCGACAAAAAGCCTGCGCTGAACAGCGACCTGTGGGAAATTTTGCTGGCACTGACGGAAAAGCACCAGCTGCATTACCACTGGGTCAAGGGACACGCCGACAATGAATACAATAACCGCTGCGACGCGCTGGCCGTGGCCCAGCGGGACAAATACGCAGACGGCGGGGGAGATAATGAAGAGAAATTATAACGACAATCCTTTTAAAATTTTTATATCCTACATCGCCGGGCACAGAAAGCTCTTTGCGGTGGACATGCTCTGCGCGCTGACTGTTTCCATCATCGATCTGGTATTTCCCTATGTGTCCAGAGTGTCCATGAACCGGCTGCTGCCGGAAAAGCTTTTTCCCGCCTTCTTTGCGGTAATGGGCATTATGGCGTTGGCCTATTTTCTCAAGGCCGTTCTCTATTATGTGATAACCGTTGTGGGCCACCGCATGGGTGTGCTGGTGGAATCCGATATGCGGCGGGACATCTTCACCCATATGCAGGATCTGTCCTGCAGCTTTTACGATAAAAACCGCACCGGCGTACTGATGAGCCGCATCACCAGCGACCTTTTTGAGATCACAGAGCTTGCCCACCATGGGCCGGAAAATGTGATCATCTGCTCGCTGACCATCGTCGGCTCTCTGGCCGTGATGTACACCATTGAGTGGCGGCTTGCTCTGGTGCTGACGGTGGTGCTGCCTGTATGCCTCTGGTTTACCCTGTCCCAACGGATCCGGATGAAAAAGGCCAATATTGAGGTAAAGAAAAAAACCGCCGAGATATACGCCGCCATAGAAAGCAGCATATCCGGCATCCGCACAGCCAAGGCCTTTGCCAACGAGCAGCAGGAGAGCGACAAGTTCGACCAGGCCAACGAGCTGTTCCGCAGTTCCAAGGTGGAGTACTACAAAACCATGGGCCTTTTTATGAGCGGCATGGAGTTTACCACCGGCATTGTTCATGTACTGGTCATCGCCGTGGGCGGTCTGCTGATCATGGACGGGAAAATGGATTATGTGGATCTGGTCACCTTTTCCCTCTATGTGTCCACCTTCGTCACTCCGGTGAGAAAGCTTGCCCAGTTTTCCGAGATGTATATGCAGGGCTCCGCGGGCTTCAGCCGTTTTCTGGAGATCATGCGCACCGAGCCGGGCATAAAGGATAAACCCGACGCCAAAGAGATGGGACCGGTCCGGGGCGAGATCGAGTATAAGGACGTGTCCTTTGACTACGGCAACGGTATCCCCGTTCTCAGCCATATTGATCTGCATGTAAATCCGGGAGAGTGTCTGGCCGTTGTAGGCCCCTCCGGCGGCGGAAAGACCACCCTCTGCCAGCTCCTGCCCCGTTTTTACGACGTCTGCGGCGGCAGCGTCAGTGTAGACGGTGTGGATGTGCGGGACGTTACCCAGAGCAGCCTGCGCCGGAATATCGGTATCATCCAGCAGGATGTGTTCATGTTTGCCGGGACCATAAGGGAGAATATCCGCTATGGCCGGCCTGACGCCACCGACGAAGAGATCGTTCAGGCGGCGGTCAGAGCGGAGATCCATAACGAGATCATGGAAATGCCCGACGGCTACGACAGCTATATCGGCGAGCGGGGCGTCATGCTCTCCGGCGGACAGAAACAGAGATTGTCCATTGCCAGAGTATTTTTGAAAAACCCCAAGATCCTGATCCTGGACGAGGCCACTTCCGCCCTGGACACGGTCACCGAGCAGCGGATCCAGGCCTCTCTGGACCAACTGAGCCAGGGCCGCACCACCATTATCATCGCCCACCGCCTTTCCACCATCAAAAACGCCGATGTGATCGCCGTGGTGGAGGGGGAGCATATTGTGGAAATGGGCTCCCATAAGGAGCTTATGGATAAAGACGGAATATACGCTGCGCTTTGCCGCGCACAGAGCATGGAAAAGGAGGAAACATCATGCTGAGCATCCGAAAATGCGGGCATAAAGAGCTGGAGAGATATTATCAGCTCTTTGAGATGGACTTTGACAGCCGGGAGATGCTGCCCAAGCTTTCCGTACATAAGGCACTGACCAACGGTTCTATGGAGCTGCTGGCCGTGGTGGATGAGGAGAGTAAAATGGACCTGGCCTTTGCGCTGGTGGCCACCAAAAGTCTCTACGGTTATGTGCTGCTGAAGTACCTGTCCGTCATGCCCTGGTGCCGTGAGCAGGGCATAGGCATCGAGTCCATGCGCCTGATCAATAAGCGCTATGCGGACCGGCAGGGCATCATTGCCGAGCTTACCGAATACCCCGAGGACGAGCCCCAGCGCCGCAGAAAGCTTCAGCGCTTTCTGGCCCGCTTCGGCTATGTGGAGGCGGAGAGCGATTACCGCATCGGCGGCGGGGACGCCCTGGTGATGATCAAGCCCATCCGGGGAAGCGCGGAGCTTGAGCCTGTGCTGCACCGGGTGATGGCGGACTTCTATTCCCGCTTCCTCTCACCCTTTGCCATGAACCGGCTGGTGGATATCAGGCCGGTGAAAAAGACCGCTGAGTAATAAAAAAGGCATAACAGCTCAGAGTGGCTGTTATGCCTTTTGCCTATAGCAGAAAAGCGATTGATTACGCGCTTTTTTCGTGGTATAATCCCACAGGTATGAACATTCTGATTGACCAGATTTTTGAAAATAAGGAAGCCGCCGCCCTCCCCGGTCTGCTGGAGAGCGGAGGGCTTCCTGCGCTCGTTTCCGGCCTATCCGCCGTACACCGGGCAAATCTCGCCGCCGCGCTGCGGCAGAGGACCGGCGCGCCCATTTTTGTGATCTGCCCGGACGACACAACGGCGGAGAACTTTGCCAACGACCTGCGCGCCATGCTCGGGGAAGAGGCGGCGGTGCTGGGGATGCGGGACTTCACCTTCTACGCCACGGAGGCCGCCTCCCGGCAGGGGGAGCAGAAACGCATTACTGCCCTGTATGCGCTGGCGTCCGGCAAGGCGCCGTTGGCTGTGGCCTCCGTCTCCGGCCTGCTCCAGCGCACCATGCCCGCGGATACGCTGATGAAGGCCGCCTTTACCATCACGGATGGGGAGAGCTGCCCGCCCGAGGATGTGGAGGACGCCCTGCTCCGCTGCGGCTACTCCCGCACCGAGCAGGTGGAAGGTCCCGGGCAGTTTGCCCGCCGGGGCGGTATTCTGGACTTTTTCTCCCCCTTTGACCATGAGCCGGTGAGAATCGAGTTCTGGGGCGACGAGATCGACTCCATGGGCCATTTTGACGTGGAGAGCCAGCGCCGTACCGAACAGGTGAAAAGCTGCGTCATTCTCCCGGCGGCGGAGACCCTGCCCACCATGACCCTGGGCGGGGCGGAGGCCCTTGCCAGGGAGATTGGGGCTTTTGCCGATAAGTACGCCAAGCGCCGCAGCAGTGACAACGCGGCCAAGCTGGCGGAGACCCTCCGCGCTGACGCGGAGCGGCTGAAAAACCAGCTTTCCATGTCCGACGCGGACCGCTATCTGCCCATCACTTACCCCATGGCCTCCGGCGCGGATTACATCCCGGCGGACGCCGTGGTCATTCTGGACCAGCCCAACCGCTGCGCGGAGCGGGCCAGAGATTACGCAAAGCAGCTGGGCGAGGATATCAAGGAGCTGAACCGCCGGGGCCTGATGGCCATGAGCCCGGACAGCTTCTATCTGAGCTTTGAGGTGCTGGCCAAGCGTCTGGAGGACTACCCGGTGTACATGGCGGACGCCTTCACCGTGGGCAGAAATCCCCTCTTGCCCAAAACCCTTACCAGCATCTCCGCAAAACAGCTCCCCTCCTACGCCGGCAGCGCCCAGGCCGCCGCGGAGGATGTGAAGCTCTATCTGAAGCAGGACTACCGGGTGGCGGTCCTGGCGGGGGACGAGCGGCGGGCCAAGGTGCTGCAGGACTTTTTCCGTGAGCACGATATCCCGGCCCTTATCTACGAAAAGCCGGAAAAACTGCCGGATTTTGGAAAGTGCTGCATCACCATCGGCTCCATTTCCGCCGGCATGGAATATCCGGGGATCAAGCTGGCCGTGCTCACCGACGCTCAGCTGATCCGCACAAAGAACAAAAAAGCCCGGAACAGAAAGCTGGGCCCCGGCCGGCAGCGGATCGAATCCTGCGCCGACCTGTCCGTGGGCGACTATGTGGTGCACGAAAACCACGGCATAGGCCGCTTCGCCGGCATCGTGAAGATGCAGGTGGACGGGCTGGAAAAGGACTATATCAAAATCTGCTACGCCGGGACGGACAGTCTCTACGTCCCGGCCACCCAGCTGGACCTGGTGTCCAAATACACCGGCGGCGGGGAGGAAAAGCCGGTAAAGCTGTCGAAAATGGGCGGCACCGAGTGGGCCAAGACCCGCTCCCGGGCCAAGAGCGCGGCCAAGGACATGGCGAAAAAGCTGATCGCCCTCTACGCCGAGCGGCAGCGCATCCCCGGCTATGCCTTTTCCCCGGACAGCGAGTGGCAGACCGAGTTTGAAGATAACTTCGGCTATACTGAAACAGACGACCAGCTCCGCTGCGTGGCGGAGATCAAAAAGGATATGGAGTCCTCCGTCCCCATGGACCGGCTGCTCTGCGGCGACGTGGGCTTCGGAAAAACGGAGGTGGCCCTACGGGCGGTGATGAAGTGCGTGCTGGACGGAAAACAGGCCGCCATACTGGTGCCTACCACGGTCCTGGCCCAGCAGCACTATCAGACCGCTTTGCAGCGCTTCTTCGGCTTCCCGGTGAATATCGCGGTGCTCAGCCGCTTCAAGACCGGCGGCCAGACCGCAAAGACCCTCTCCGACCTGGCCACTGGCAAGTGCGATCTGGTCATCGGCACCCACAGGCTCCTCTCCAAGGATGTGAAGTTCAAGGACCTGGGCCTGCTGGTGGTGGACGAGGAGCAGCGCTTCGGCGTCAGCCACAAGGAGCACATCAAGGAGCTTTCCAAGGGCGTGGACGTGCTGACCCTCTCTGCAACGCCCATTCCCAGAACCTTGAATATGGCCATGTCCGGCATCCGGGACATGTCCACCATCGAGGAGCCGCCGGAGGACC
>CAMGRL010000006.1 GCA_946061515.1 uncultured Clostridia bacterium | reverse complement strand
GCCGCAAAAAGTCTGAGGCAGCCCGCAAGAACAAAAACAAGCGTTACTACTGATCAGAAGATCAAAAATTCAAGGCAGCACCGAAAGGTGCTGCCTTTATCCTTGCCTGTTTGGCGCAGTAAAAAGGAGACATGCAAAAGCATGTCCCCTTTTTTGTTATTGAATTAGTGCTTGGGAGGATAATCCATGCCCAGACGCTTTGCCTGATTTTCGGGATCCCAGAAGAAGCGCCACTCAACATACTGCTTGTTGATAGCGGTCTGCTTGGGAGTCCAGGTGGCCAGGTCGCCGCTCTTGTACATGGCGTTGATCTCTTCCTCGGTGTAACCGAAGTCGGCCAGAACCTCGCGGTTGTGCTCGCCAAAGCAGGGGGAAGCGCAAACGATCTGAGAGGGGTGCTTCTTGAAGATGTTGGTCACGCCGATGCCCTTCATCTTGCCGAAGCACTGGTCTTCCCACTCGACCAGGTTCTCACGGGCTTCGTACTGAGGATCGTTGAGGATGTCCTCAGGACCGTAGGCACGCTGGCAGGGAACGCCGGCCTTGTTGAAGATGGCTTCCAGCTCGTCCAGGGTGTGCTCTGCGCAGAACTTCTCGCACAGTCTCTCGGCCTTCTGTCCCAGAGGATCGTAGAGGGGGATACCGGTGCACTTGTCGGGGAAGTCCACGCCCTGCTTGCCCATGCCGATGATGGGATAGCCGCGGGAGACGGGGCCCTGACCCGCGATAGCGACGAACATGGAGCCGCCGTCCTTGGTGTCGTAGAAGGAGAAGCAGCAGGCCATATCGTGCTTGTTGCCGGTACGGTAGGGAACAGGCTCGCCGGCCTTGGGATAGCCGTTGGGGTAGTTGAACCACTTTGCGGGATAGTAGTCCAGCAGACGGAACATGGTGTCGTACTGGGCAACGTCGCAGGAGTCGCCTTCGCCGGTCTTCTGGGCGTTGATGTAGCCGGCCAGAGCGACCATGCAAGCGTTGTAAGCGGTGACGTAGTCAGACAGATAGGGGTTGACCTTCAGAGGAGAAGAGGTGGGGCTGACGCCGTTCATGTACATGTAGCCGCCCATGGCCTGACCGGAAACGTCGTAGGAGGCCTTGTCCTTGGAGGGACCGAACTGGCCGTAGCCGGAGACGTGAACGATGGTCAGAGCCTTGTTGTGCTGCCACAGGACGGAGTCGGACAGGCCGCGCTTTGCGTAGGAACCGGGACGGCCGGCTTCGATCCAGATGTCAGCCCACTCAATGCACTTGAGGAAGAATTTCTTTCCCTTGGGCTTGGAGACGTCGATGGTGACGGAGTACTCGTTTCTGTGGCACTGGGCCCATGCGGTGGTGCCGCGGGTCTGGCAGGCGATGTTGGGGGACTCGGCCTGCAGGACCTTTGCGCCCATCTCAGCCATCAGGCAGCCAGCGAAGGGGCCGGCAATGTTGGTACCGGAGACGAACACTTTGACGCCCTGGAGAACGCCAAACTGGGGATACTCGTTCCAGCTCTGGGTAAGCTTGTTGTCGATCTGTTTGAACATTACGAATATTCCTTTCTTTTGGTTTTTTGATTTGCTTATTCATGCGGGCCTGATTGGCGCAGACCCGTATTTTACCGTAAACAGGGCAAAACGCCCGGCTTGTCAGTAGCCTTTTTCAAGGCTCTCTTCGATGAGCTTGCTTCTTACCACCTTGCCGCTTTCGTTGCGGGGGATAGCGTCCACAAATTCAAAGGATTTGGGGATCTTGTAAGGCGGAAGATAGTCCAGAGCAAATTTAATCAGTTCCTTGGCGCTGACGGGTTCAGACGACTCCACAATGGCGTGGATGCGGTGGCCCCATTCCTTGTCGGGCAGGCCCACAACAACGGCATCGGCCACTTTCTTGTGCTTTTTCAGCACCGCTTCCACCTCGGCCGCGAACACGTTCTCGCCGCCGGTGACGATCATGTCGCTGCGCCGGTCGGCAAAGTAGAGGTATCCCTCTCCGTCCAGCCAGCCCATGTCTCCCACGCTCTTGAAGCCGCCGCTGTCGCTTTCCAGCTCCGGCACGTTCTTATAGTGAACGTCCAGATCCCAGTCGCCCCAGCTCATGTAGATCTCGCCGATCTCGCCGGTGGGCAGCTCTTTTCCGTCCTCGTCCCGGATGGAGATGTAGCCGCCTTCCATTTTTCCAACGCTGCCCTGATGCTTCAGCCAGTCGTCGCCCCGGATATAGGTCATGCCGATGCACTCGGTCATGGAATAAATCTCGTACAGGCGCTCGGGCGGGATGATCTCCAGCCACTGGAGCTTCAGGTCCCGGGAGCAGATGCCCCCGGTGTGGGACATGGCGGTCAGACTGGCCAGATCCTCCTTGCGGAAGTCCGGCAGCCGGATGATGCGCTGCATCAGCGTGGGCACCATCTGCACATATTCGATCTGATACTTCTTGATGAGCCGGACAATGTCGGCCGCGTCAAAGGAAGAGGGCATCACCAGAGTGTTGCCGCTGTACAGACCGTTGAAGGCGACGGTGTGGGGCGCCCCGTGGAACAGGGGGCCGGCCAGAAGCTGACGCTGCTCAAAGGCCATGCCGGAATAGCGGAACCAGCGGTGCAGACCCGGGCCGCTCTCGCCGGCGGGGGTGTTCTGCTGGATGACCTTGGTCTTTCCGGTAGTGCCGCCGGAGCAGTTGGAAAGGTTGGGGATGGCCAGAATGTCGGGAGGAAGCGTGTCAGGATAGCTCTCGCAGAGGGTCCTGAGCTCAGAAGTGCTCAGACTCTCGTAGCCCTCGGGCTTCTTCCGGTTGGTTACAACCAGTGAGGGGTCAACACAGTGGCAGATCTCCGCCATGTTGCGCTGAGGCACCCGGTTGGAAACGGGAACATAGCAGCCGCCGGCCTTCCAGATACCGAAGGCCAGGGCAATATGGGTGGGGATATTGGGCAGGGCAACGATCACGCTCTTGCCCGGCTTGATCCCCAGCTCTATCAGATACCATGCGATGCGGTTGGAAAGCTGCTCCAGCTGCCGCCAGGTGGTCACGCTCTCCTTGTCTTCCGGGGAGATGTAGATCAGGGCGGGCTCGTCCGGCTTTGCACGGGCGATGTTTTCCAGCTGCTTTCCGGGGGTGAAAAATCCGTCATCTGCGGGATTGAAGAGATTAAAATGCTCAGTCGTGCTCATGGCAGACTCCTCTGATAAAACCAAACGTTCTTACTTGTGGGCCGGGGCCGGAAAGGCCCCGGCGAAATTTGATACTTTAGCCTTATGCCTTATGCTCAGTTGAGCAGGTTGCTGGGACGGTAGCCGCCGTCTACCTGCAGGCAGGCGCCGGTGACGTAGGATGCTGCGCTGGAGGCCAGGAACATCATGGCGTTGGCAATATCCTCGGGCTGGCCGAAGCGCTTCATGGGGATGGTGTCGCCGACGGACTTCTTGGCGAAGTCGGGCATGCCGGCGGTCATGTCGGTCTCAACAACGCCCGGAGCGATGCAGTTGACGCGAACGCCGTTGGGAGCGAAGGAGTAAGCCATGGACTTGGTCATGGCGATAACAGCGGCCTTGGAGGCGGGGTAGGGCAGACCGGTGGGGGAGCCGTAAACGCCGGCGACGGAGGCGGTGTTGATGATGCAGCCCTTGGTCTTCTTCAGGTAATCAATGGCGTACTTGCTCATGTTGAAGACAGCCTTCTGGTTCAGGTTGCAGACGGCGTCCCACTCGGACTGTTTCAGCTTGGTGAGCCAGGTGGGGCAGTCGGTACCAGCGTTGTTGATGAGCACGTCGATGCGGCCCCACTTGGCAATGACTTCCTTGTACAGATCCTGAGCTGCCTTGAAATCGCACAGGTCGATGGCCTTGGTCATGACTTCGTAGTCGGGGTTGATCTCCTTCAGCGCGGCCAGAGCCTTTGCGCCGGTCTCCTCATAGTGGCTGAGGAAGCAGACCTTTGCGCCGTTGGCCAGAAAGCCCTTGACGGCTGCAAAGCCGATACCACGGCTGCCGCCGCTGATGACTACTACTTTGCCTTTGAATTCGTTTTCAAACATGTTGAAGTACTTCCTTTCTTCTCAAATAAAAATAGTGTTGACTGACTCAGGGGCCTTCCCAAACCCCGTTACACGCCACCAGATTTTTTATTCGTGCGACAATATTTTAACAGTTTTCCGGAGCCATAGACCGCCAAAATATCCTTTTCTTTCGCATATCCGTATGCCAAAAAATAAACTTTTACCAGCAGAAATACGATAAAACCCCATATTCCGACCTCGCCGCGCCGATGCCTGGACATAAGGACCCGTACAGCCGGTCAAATTCAGAATATGGGGTGTTTTCCCTCATACTAATTCTCGATTTCAATCTTTAATATCAGCTTGGTCTATTGGTGCAATACTGTGTTATCGTCACTTGCCATACACAAAGTATGGCGGCGTTCCTCTGCCTTGTCTTGCACCAATATCCCTGCGCCGCTGATTAAATCTTTTAATCAAGAATTAGTATCAGTCGTTTCCGGCATCGGTTTTGCGGAAATAGCTCTTGGGCATCATGTCGGTAATGATGCCGAACAGGTCCATCATATAGCAGAAGCAGAGCTGCATTCTGTCCTCAGATTTGTTCTCCATTTCGGCCAGCAGGCCGGTCATGGCGTCGTTGGCCACCTCGGCCAGCAGACCGGTCAGATGCACCACCGGCGGCTCGGAGGTGACGAAAAACTGCTTGCGCTTCAGGTAGGGGTTGGCGATCATGTAGACATAGGTGCCACTGTTCATGCGGCTGTCGGCGATCTCCAGGGCCGTGCCCTTGTCGGGGATGAAGCGGTAACGGTGGAAGGGACCCAGGTTGATGAGGGTGTTGGGCTTGAGCCGGTACTCCAGCCCGTTCACCGTCATGGTGCCGGTGCCGGAACGCACCAGGAGAAACACCTCGTCCCGGTTATTCACATAGGGGGTGGGGGCGCTGATCCGGCGCAGCCGGGCCTGAATGTTGTCCGGCAGCACGTTTTCCACAAAATAGTCATGGGAACCGAAAAAAATCGGTTTGCCAGGGACCTTTTCCGGCGTGCCCTGTTCCTTTTCAAATACGTTTTTATTTACCATTTCTGCTTCTCCTGCCGGTGCGCAGCTTCCTGAACTCGCAGGGAGTCATGCCGTTGATGCTGTAAAACACTCTGCCCATGGTCCTGTCCGAGCCGAAGCCGGACTCGATGGCGATATCCACCGTGGGCAGATCCGTGGTGGTCAGCAGGGCTTCCGCGTAGCGTACCCGGAACTGGGACAGCACCTGCTTGTAGCTGGTGTTCAGGCGGGATTTAAACTGGCTGCGCAGGATGCTGCCTGAAGTATAAAGGGCTTTGGCCAGCGTCTCCACGTCGATATACTCCGTCAGATTTTCATAGAGATAGCTGATGGCGGAGATCAGTGTCTCGCTCATGATCATACCCCGGTAGATGCTGCCGTCCTTGCCGTCGCAGAGCATCTGCTCCCGGTAGCTCTGGGGCGTCATGCCGGTTAAGCTCTTGAAGCGGCGGAAGAAGGTGATATCCATATTGAAGCCGGAGATGGAGGCGATATAGTCAAAGGGGAGGCTGTCATAGAGAAAATAGGTGGTGGCCAGCACCAGCCGCAGACGGCTGAGATATTGGTTGAAATTCATCCCCGTCACCACCAGCAGGGCGTGGTTCATGGCCGACTCACTGGCGCCTACGGCCTTGGCCACCTTTTCGGAGCTCAGGTTTTCCGCGCTGTGGGCGGCGATATACAGGCTGGCCCGGCGGCCAAGGGGCATGTCGCTGGTCTTGTACTGGTCCCGCATTCTGCCCGCCACCCGGTTGTACAGGATCTCAATTTTCCGCAGATAGGAGCTTCGGATCACCGCGGAGCCCCGGCTGCCTTTTTTGCAGAGCTCCCGGAACTGGCAGAAAAGCCGCTCGATATCCCGCAGCTCCTGCCCCTCCGGGCCGATGACCGGGATGCCGTTGACGATCTCCGTCTCGTTGGTGGCGCTGATCTGGCGGAAGAGATAGTAGCTGAGGAGCTGATAATCGTAGGCGCATACCCAGAGACACATCGGATCGCCGAAGTCCGGGCAGATGGTGAGCACCTGGGTGGCCTGGATCCAGGCCATGCAGCCGGGCTCCACATGAAACTCCTCGCCGTTGATGATAAAAATCCCTTTGCCGCTGCGGACAAAGACAAAATAGCTGTCCAGCTCCATTACCGGGTACATCTCCTCGGTGATGGTGTATTCCTGGAGCGCCAGGTACTTGTCCGGACCGCAGAAAACGCCGCTTCTGGGCTTTTCGCACAAGGGCCTGCTCTTTTTTTTCATGAAAACCCCACACCTCGCTTTATGCGGATGAAAAACACTTTCGTTTTTTTAACTATAGATTACCAGCACTTGCGAAAAAAAGCAAGATTTCGACGGAATTTTTCCGGGCTTCCGTTGGTCCATTTCTTATTCTGCTCCTTCAGGACCGGCCTGATACTAATCCCGGATAAAAAGCTTTATTGGATTTCCGCGCAAAATTTGTGGCAGGCAAGGCGGCTTTCGCAGAGCATAATGGAGATATATGGTCAAGAAAGCCAACGCAGCATGGCGCAAATTTTGCCGGAAAGCGTTGAATGTTTTTATCAGGGATTAGTATAAAACAGGGAGAAGGAAAAGAAAAATTCCCCGGACAGCGTGCTGTCCGGGGAAAGGGAAAACTTTTCGTGAATCGCTTCAATTACAGGTCGTAAGCCACATGGAAGCCCTGATGCATGGCATCGCTGGACTGGCCGGGCTTAACGGCGTCGCCGATCACATACACCTCGGGCACGAAGGCCTTCAGCTCCTCGGACAGAGGATCGTACTTTCTGGAGCCCAGACCCAGAATGACGTAGTCGAAGCACTTGAGCCACTCTTCGCTGCCGTCCTCAAGATGCTGGATCTTGACGTCGTGCTTGACAACGTCGTGCACCTTGCCGCCGGCGTTCACCTGGATGGTGTACTCGTTAAGCTCCATAACCTTGGAGTTGACGAACATCTTTGCGCCGTGGTGACGCAGCGCCTCCATGGCAACACTGCGGTTGGGCTGGCAGACGCCGGTCATCATCTGAGGCATCATCTCAACCAGGGTGATGTCCACATCGCCGTTTCTGAAGTTGGGGGTGTAGATGGAGTGGGGACGGGCATCGTTGAAGATCATCTCGGCGGTCTCGCAGGCGACCTCGCCGCCGCCCAGGATGCAGACACGGCCGTTGGGAATGGTGACCTTGCGGCTGAGAATGTCGTGGGTGGTGATGGCCTTGGCAGGATCGACGCCCTTGATAAAGGTGGGAATGAAGGGCTTTGCGCCGGTGGCCACAACAACGGCGTCGGGAGCGAACTCCTTGACCAGGTCAACGGTGGCTTCCTTCTTGAACTCGAACTTGACGCCGGCATTCTTGGCGCGGTAGTTCAGGTGGACGAGCCACTTGGTCATCTCCTGCTTGCCGGGAGAGACAACAGCCAGGTTCAGCTGACCGCCGATGCGGTTGCTCTTTTCCCAAACGGTCACGTCGTGGCCGCGCTCGGCAGCGGTGACAGCGGTGTACATACCGCCGGGGCCGGCGCCGATGACCAGCAGCTTCTTGGGCTTGTCGGTGGGATTGAAGGGGAAGTCATACTCGCAGCCAACCAGGGGGTTGATGTGGCACTTGCAGACAGGGTGCATGGGATTCTCGGGGGTGATGCAGCGGCCGGCGCAGGAACCGCAGGGAGTGATGTCGTCAAAGCGGTTCTCGTAGGCCTTCTTGGGCAGGTCGGGATCGGCCAGCAGGGGACGGCCCAGAGTCACGCCGTCAACCAGACCGCGCTCCACGATGTCGGCAGCGTAGCGGATGTCGTTGATCTTGCCAACCACGAAAACGGGGATATTGACAACCTTCTTGATCTCGGAGGCTTCGTAGACGTTCTTGCCGATCTTCTGGCTGTGGGCGGGCAGAATGTTCTGGAGACCTTCGTACTGAACGCCGCCGGAAACCTCCAGCATATCCACGCCGGCTGCCTCAAACTTGGGCGCCAGGTACAGCATCTCTTCCAGAGAGTTGCCGCCGGCAATGCGCTCGTCGCCGGAGACACGCAGAACGATGGGGAAGTCGCGGCTGACGTTTCTGCGGACCTCCTCGATGACCTCGAGGATGAAGCGGGCGCGGTTGTCGATGCAGCCGCCGTACTCGTCCATGCGCTTGTTGCGCAGGGGGGACAGGAAAGCGCCGGGCAGCATGTAAGCGTGGGCGGTGTGCAGGGCGATACCGCCGCAGCCGGCCTCTTCGGCACGGCGGGCGGCCTGGCCGTACTGCTTGACTACCTTGTGGATCTCGTCAATGGTGATCTCTCTGCAGACATGGCCGTTGGCGTTGGTGTTAACGGAGGGGCCCAGGGGCTTGATGCCCTTGAGCGCACAGATGGACTCGGGACCGGGGTGAATGATCTGGGGGAACAGAGTGCTGCCCGCGTCGCTGACTCTCTTGGCGAAAGCGGCGAACTGGGGAACCAGGCTGTCCTTGTCCAGAGCGGTGGTCTTGCCGATGTACCAGTATTTGTGGTCAACGGTCACGGCGTCGATAACGACGTAGCCGACGCCGCCCTCTGCACGGCGGACAAAAATGTCGGCCAGCTGCTTGGGCACGGTGCCGTCGGTGGCCTCGTAGTGCATGCTCATGGGAGCCATTGCTATGCGGTTCTTCAGCGTGGTGCGGCCAAGCTGAAGGGGGCTGAAGAGTTTGGCGTTTTTCATGTCAGTGATCATGGCGTCTTCTCCTAATTTCTTTATCGTATCGGTTTTCTTTCTTCCTTGCCTCATGCTTTATGCCCGTCCCGGCGTTCCCGGCGCCGGAGCGGAGGCTTTCTGCTTGCGTTCAGATCAAATCTGTTGTATGATACCATTATAAACATAAATTCGCTTTGATGTAGACCAATATTTTTGTTAAATAATCTTCAGGCACGCCAAATTTATCACTCTGTACTGTCACCGATGAGGACATAATATTAATTTTTTCTTCATAAAATCCTGAAATCAAAGGGAAATTTTCCTCAGACCGGAAGGGGAGCATTTCCCGGAAATCGGCATAAATGATGCATATTGAACAATTTGACTGCGGTATCTTTGTGCGAAAATACCAACAGGTCGTGAAGCTTGACAGGTTTTTTTTATTTTTTGTACATGTATGTTGAATAAAAACACAAAAATATTTCCTACAGGTAAGGCCATAAAGCGTTAGAATTTTATCAAAAGGTTTTCTGCTGAACACTTTGTCCCGTCGGTTCGGACCACCAGGAACCGAAGAAAACGGATGCTTCCCAAATCCGTTTTTCCGCCTTTTCCCGGGGCGGGGGAGGAACCAAAAAAACAAAAAATTGAGAAATGGAAAGAGTGTATTAATTATGAGCTACGATGCATTGTTTTCCCCCATCAAGCTGAGAGGGCTTGAGCTGAAAAACCGCGTTGTTCTGCCCGGCATGAACACCAAGATGGTCAAGAATAAGCATGATGTCGCCGAGGATCTGGCAATTTACCACGGCGTCCGTGCGGCCGGCGGCTGCGCGCTGAATATTGTGGAGCCTGCCTGTATCTGCCCTGAGACCCATGCTTATCTGTACCTGGGCCTGTACAACGAGCACCACAGAGACGAGCTGAAGAAGGTCACCAAGGCTATCCACGACAACGGCGGTCTGGCCTGCGTCCAGATCTGGCACGGCGGCTTTGTTCCCGAAGCCTTCTTTGACAAGACCAACAAGAGAGAGACTCCCGATACCATCACCCACGAGCGTATCCAGGAGATCATCAAGCAGTACGGCGCTTCCGCCAAACTGGCTGTGGAAGCCGGCTTTGACGCACTGGAGTTCCACGCTGCCCATACTTACCTGCCCCACGAGTTCATGAACCCCAGCCTGAACAACCGTACCGACGAGTACGGCAACCAGAGCCTGGAGAACCGCTGCCGCTTCAATCTGGAAGTCATCCGCGAGATGCGCGCCAATATGCCCGAGGATATGCCTCTGCTGATGCGTCTTGATGCCATCGACGAGCTGATGCCCAAGGTCACCACTCTGGAAGAGACCATCCAGTTCATCAACTGGGCAGCCGAGGCCGGCGTAGACGCCGCTGACCTGTCCCGCGGCAACGCCATGAGCCTTGCTACCGTTTACGAGGTTCCCCCCTACAACCTGGAGCCCGGCTTCAATATGGACAATATCGCCGCCGTCAAGGCCGGCATCAGCATTCCCGTCATCGGCGTGGGCCGTGTCAACACCCCCGACGTTGCTGACAAGCTGATTCGCGAGGGCAAGATCGACATGATCGCCGTGGGCCGCGGCCAGCTGGTCGATCCCGAGTGGTGCAACAAGGCAAAGGAAGGCCGCGACGACGAAATCCGCCGCTGCATCGGCTGCACCCAGGGCTGCTACGACAAGGTTGTCGACCCCAAAGCCAGCCACATCACCTGCACCCGCAACCCCATGCTCTGCCTGGAGTACAAGGGCCTGCCCAAGACCGAGACCCCCAAGAATGTCATGGTCATCGGCGCCGGTATCGGCGGCCTGGTTTGCGCAGAGTTCCTGAAGGCTCGCGGCCACAATCCCACCGTCTACGAAGCCAGCGACGAGGTGGGCGGTCAGTTTGTCCTGGCCGGCAAGGCACCCAAGAAGGAAGAGTTCACCAAGGCTGTCCTCTGGGAGGCTGAGGAGTGCAAGCGCCGCGGCATCGAGATCAAGACCGGCGTTACCGTCACTCCCGAGCTGATCGCCGAGGTCAAGCCCGACCATGTTGTTGTGGCAACCGGCGCACACTACGTTGCTCCTCAGATCCCCGGTCTGGACGGTGCAGACGTTGTTACCGCTGAGGACGTCCTCTCCGGCAAGGTCATGCCCAAGGGCGAGGTCGTTATCCTGGGCGGCGGCGGCGTAGGCTGCGAGACCGCACAGTACCTGATTGCCAACGGCGTGAAGGACGTCCGCGTGATGGATGCAAAGCGCGTGGGCAACGGCATGGGCATGCTGCGTACCATGTTCCTCGACATTGAGTATCCCGGCGATACCATCAAGAAGAGCAACAAGTCCAAGGTTACCAGCGTTGAGGACCACACCCTGAACTACAAGTTCACCGACAAGTTCAAGAAGACCTCCGATAAGAGCCGTCACTTTGACACGCTGGTCGTCGCTTTCGGCACCGTCTCCCGTCCCACCGCAGACCTGACCGCCAAGTGCGAGGAGCTGGGCATTGCCTATGACGTCATCGGCGACGCCAAGGAAGTCCGCATGGGTCTGGATGCCACAGCCGACGCCTATGCAGTCGCTATGACCATCTGATAAACAAGCGAAATAGAAAAGAGGTTTTTACAATGACTGTTGAAGAACGTCTGGAAGCCCTTGAAAAGGAAGTACAGAGACTGAAGGACATCGAGGAGATCAAGGCGCTGAAGAGCAGATACTTTGCCGCCCTGGACACCAAGGACTGGGAAGGCCTGAAGGCCACCTTCCACCCCGATGTTACCACCTCTTACTCTGACGGCAAGCTGTCTTTCCACGGCCCCGAAGAGGTCGCCAACTACATGGCGGAGAACATGCCTCAGACCGAGATCACCCTGCACCAGGGCCACACCCCCGAGATCGAGATCGTCAGCGATACCGAGGCCATCGGCCACTGGTATCTGCAGGACAACCTGATCTTTGCCAAGGGCAACCCCTACGAGGGAACCCAGATCCAGGGCAGCGCTCTCTACACCGACAAGTATGTCAAGCTGGACGGCAAGTGGCTCATCAAGGAGACCGGCTATCTGCGCATCTATGAGGAGTCCTTCCAGAGAGATCAGACCCACTACATCCGCATCAACATGTTCGCCCCCAAGAAAAAGAAAGTCGTTAAGAAAAAATAATGGTCCCATCTGCGCCCGGACCGGGCATTGCCCGCCCGGTCCGGGCGCAACTTCAGGAGAAAGTTGCTATGCTTTTAACAGATAAGGTCGCTGTGATCACCGGGGTCAACTCCGGTATCGGCCGCAAAACGGCGGAGCTTTTTGCCCAGCAGGGCGCGAAGATCGCCGGTGTGGATATCCGCACCGACCGTATGGAGGAGCTGAAAGACCATGTGGAGGCCTGCGGCTCCGAATTTCTTGCCTGCCCGTGCGACGTGCGGGATGCGGAGAGCGTCAAGGCCGTCTTCAAGCAGGCGGTGAAGCGCTTCGGCCATGTGGACATGGTGGTGAATATCGCCGGCGTCTCCAGTGACCGCCCCATTACCCGCACCACCACAGAGGAATTTGAGCGGGTCATGGATATCAACGTCAAGGGCGTCTTTAACTTCTGCAAATTTGCCACGCCTTACTTTAAAAAGCAGCGGCAGGGCGTGATCATCAACACGGCCTCCGTCACCGGGATCTACGGTTCCGGCATGGGCTGCCCCTATCCCGCCAGCAAGGCGGCCATTATCGGCATGACCAAGTCCCTGGCCTTCGAGCTTGCCCCCTGGAATATCCGGGTCAACGCAGTGGCCCCGGGCGTCATCAATACCGAGATGGTGGCCGCGCTCAACGAGAAGCAAAAGCAGAGCTTTGCCAAAACCATTCCCCTCAAACGCATGGGCGAGGCGGAGGATATCTCCCGGGCCATGCTGTACCTGGCCTCTGACTGGGCCTCCTATGTCACCGGTACGGTGATCAGCGTGGACGGCGGCTACCGTCCCAGCACAGTCAACCCGTGAGGGCTTTTTTATAGTACCCAGCTGTTTTCAAATTTACTGTCCGCCTCTGCGGGCAGTAAATTTGTGTTATATACCGCGAAAAACGTCGTTTTTCTGACAAAGAGAAAAGAGTGTGGATTCCCGTGTTTCGTAAACTCAGGAGAAAAATTTACTACAAGATCCGCTTCAAAAACTGGTACCGCAAGTATAACTACCGCCGCCGCAAAAAGGGACAGATCGACGAGATCATCGCCCGCTACAAGACCCCGGAGGAGATGGCGGACAAGAAATACATGCGCGCACTGCGCCGGGATATGAACCATTGCCTGCAGAAGTTCGGCTCTTACTACGACGAGTACTTCAACTTCGGCTTTGAGGGACAGGACGACGCCTATCGGGACTCCTTCATCACCGAGGGTATTCGCCTGAGCTACTATCCCCGGATGAACGACCCCAAAAACACCAACATGCTGGAGAACAAGTATCTGACCTACAAGAAGTTCCAGGACATGTTCAAGCGGGATATGATCTGCATCCGTCAGAGAGATGAGATGACGGAGGAGATGATGGAGCGCTTCAGGGCGTTTACGGACAAGCATCCGGACTATATCGTAAAGCCCATCTTCGCCGCCTTCGGCAAGGGCGTCCATTTTGACAGCGTCAAAAATTATGACACGTTGGAGCAGGCCCTGGAAGCCGTCCACGAAAAGGGCGCTGTGCTGGAGGAGATCATTCAGCAGGGGGCCGAAATGGCCGTTATCCATCCGGAATCGGTGAACACCCTCCGCGTGCCCACTGCCGTGATCAAGGGCGAAAACGGGGAGCCTGAAGTGCGGCTCTTCAATCCCACTCTGCGGGTGGGCCAGCACCACAGCATTGTGGACAATTTCAGCGCCGGCGGCATCAGCGCCCTGATCGACCCGGACACCGGCGTGATCTTTACCGACGGTGCGGATAAAAAAGGAAACCGCTTTGAATGCCACCCGGACACCGGCGTGCGCTTCAAGGGTTTTCAGATCCCCCACTGGGATGAAGTGCTGGAGATGGTCAAAACCGCTGCCCTGATGGTGCCCGGCAACCACTACTGCGGCTGGGATCTGGCCTATACGGCGGATCGGGGCTGGTGCATGGTGGAAGCCAACTGCACCGCGCAGATGGGCGGCATGCAGCTGGTGACCAGAACGGGCAGAAAAGCGGAGCTGGAAGCCCTGATTGCGAAAATGTAAGAGGGAGAGCACACAATGAGAAAGACGGCCCACACCATAAAGGACATTTACGCTGCCAGAAAGCATATCCGGGAGTTCTCCCGGGAGCTTTCGGAGCGTTGCGGCAAGGACGCCAGGTTTATCGAAAAGGATATCCTGCGGGCAAAGAAA
Source organism: uncultured Clostridia bacterium (assembly GCA_946061515.1). Lineage (GTDB taxonomy): Bacteria > Bacillota > Clostridia > Oscillospirales > Oscillospiraceae > Limivicinus. Next base: position 53,198 of record CAMGRL010000006.1, on the reverse strand, counting down.
ATCAACCACATCTCCCTGAACGAATATGAGTGGACAGGCTATTTTGACCTGTCCGAGGAACAAAAGGCTACGGTGTCCACCCTCTGGACCCGTGCGGAATACAGAAAAACCTTTACGGACCGGCGATATATATGTATACTGATGAATAAATACATATTCTCAAAGGTCTTTTCCGATTTTTACGGACGCGGCTGTGCCATGACCCGGGATGTTACCCCTGAAAAACTCAGGGAGCTGGCCGGGGACAAGGGCAAAGTGGTGCTCAAGCCCAACTGCAAGGGCCAGGGCAAGGGCGTCCGGGTCCTCCCCACCGGCACAGAGGAGCAGTTCAGCTCCGCTCTGGAGCAGATCGCCAAAGTGGAAAACGGCGTGGTGGAGGAGTATATCATCCAGCACCCTGACATCGCCCGCTTAAACCCCGGCGCGGTCAGCATCGTGCGCTTTTATTCGGTGGTCTCCCCGGAGGCGAGCTATCTCTTTGCCCCGGTGCTCACCGCCGCAATCAACAAGGAAATTTCCAACGGCTGCCAGGACGCCCTCACCGCCATGATCGACATCCGGACCGGCGAGGTCATCAGCGACGCCGTTGATCAGAATAATCTCGTGGACTATGCCCAGCATCCGGTCACAGGGGTTCCCTTCAAGGGCCTGAAAATGCCCTTCTGGCAGGAGACCATCGACATGATGCGCAAGGCCGTCCCTCTGGCTTCCAAGATCTCCAACATCGGCTGGGACGTGGCCATTACCGAGGAAGGGCCGCTGATCATCGAGGCCAACACCATCCCCGGCTTCAATACCGCCCAGTACAGGGGCTTTGCCTGGGTGACGGACGGCTTCGGCTATCAGCCCCTGTTTGACGAGGGGATGAAGGGCGCAGCCTTCGACGGCCGCGGCCATTATGACCGTGTGCTGATCAAACTGTAAATTTGTCCGCAAAGTACGGACACAAACCATAAATAGAGCCGGCCGTGGCCGCTTGCTGGCAAGATACGTTTGTTGAACATGAAGCGGCATAATGGAGGAAAGCATGGAAATTATACTCTCCGCCGCTTTTGGCGTCTGGATTGCCGTGACCGCTCTGATCTACCGGTCCCTGACCGCCCTCAGGCGAGATAAGGACGGCAAGGAATGAATATCTATCTTGTGGGCATACTGGCCTCCCTTGTTCTGTTCTTTGCCGTGGGGATTCTGGCGGGGCGCCGGGTAAAAAGCACCAACGACTACTATGTGGCCGGGCGCAATGCGCCTACGGTTCTGGTGGTGGGCTCTCTGATCGCGTCCTTCCTGTCCACCGGGGCCTTTCTGGGGGATACGGGAGAAGTCTATTCGGGCTTTTTTATGGGCATCGTCATTGTGGGCGTGATCCAGGCCACCGGCTATATCTACGGCGCGGGCTTTTTTGGCCGCTATATCCGCCGCAGCCGGGCAAGCACCCTCCCGGAATATTTCGGCAGCCGTTTTGACTCTCCGGCGCTGAAAAAGCTCTCCTCTCTCATTCTCATCGTCTCTGTCAGTGCCTACCTCCTCTCCGCTATCCAGGGGGTTGCCACGCTGATCAGCAGCATCACCGGGCTGGACTATTCGCTCTGCACGGTGATCGTGTGGCTGGCTTTCACGGCCTTCACCATTTACTCCGGCTCTCCCGGCGTGCTGCTGACGGACACCATCATGTTTCTGGTTTTTCTGACTGCCGCCCTTGTGGCCGTGCCCTTCATTGTCCACGCGGCAGGGGGCTGGTTCGGGGGAATCGCCGCTCTGGCCAACTGCGAGAGTATGCCCGGCATCATCTCCTGGTCCGGGAACCTCGGCTATCTGTACCCGGACGGCGTGAGCAATCTGGCCTGGGCCCTGACCTACGGCCTGGTATGGGCGCTGGTGGTTTCCGTCAGCCCCTGGCAGACAAGCCGCTATCTGATGGCCAGGGACGAGCATGTGGTCATGCGCTCCTCCATCTGGTCCTCCATGGGTGTGATGGTGGTCACCATCGCCCTGTATTTTACCGCGGCCTTTGTCCGCAATATCAACGGCAGCCTGCCCGGAAATCAGGCGCTGATCTGGGCGGCCATGAACGTGCTGCCTCCGGTAATCGGCATTGTGATGCTCACCGGCATCAGCGCGGCGGGGATCTCCTCCGCGTCTACGTTTTTGTCCCTGGTGGGCTTCTCTCTGGTCAACGACATTATGCCAGACAAGGGCCGGGACGACAGAAAAAAGCTCCGTCTGTCCCGCCTCACCATGCTGGCTGCCAGCCTGGTTATTCTTGTGCTGGCCTATTTCAACCCGCCGCAGATCTTTGTCATCATGTACTTCGGCGGCACCGTGATTGCCAGTTCCTGGAGCCTGGCCGCCTTCGGCAGTGTCTGGAGCAAAAAACTCAGCAAAACCGGTGCTTTCTGGGGGATGCTTCTGGGCTTTCTTGGCTGCGTCATGTCCAAAATACTGTACTCCGCGCTGGGCGTCACGCCCCCGGTGATTCTGGACCCCTTCTTTATCGGTATTGCGCTGAGCCTGATCGGCGCGGTTCTGGGCTCAGTTCTCCGCCCCGTATCCGCCGGGGAAGAGGAGCTTCGCGCAGACCTTTTCCGTGCGCCCGCTTCTGCCCTGGATGAGAGGGAATGCCGGAAGGATCACCGGCTCTGGATCGTATATCTGCTCTTCGGTATTGCCCTGGGGGCATTCTTCCTCTTGATGTATGCGCTGCCCTATTGCAGGGCCGTGGGATGAAAGGCTGAACTATGCAGGAAACAGTAAAGCTCTATTACGCAAAGCTTGCCAATATGGGCGACCTTCTGAACGTACTTATCATTGAAAAATGCTTCGGCTACAAGGTGGAGCGGCACTCCTTTCTGACCGGGGAGCTCTGCGCCATCGGCAGCTGTCTTGGCCAGTATACCCTTCACGGCAGCCTGCCCATGCGCCTGCGCCAGCGGCTCAACGGCCTTGTCCGGCCCAAAGTGAGCATCTGGGGCACCGGCTTTATCAATTACACCGACTGCGAAGGGAAGTTCTTCAAGCGGGACATGGACTTTCGGGCCGTCCGCGGCGAGCTGACACGGAAAAACCTGGAGCAGATGACCGGAAAAAAGTTAGATATTCCCACCGGAGATGCGGGCATATTGGCCGATGAACTACTGGACGAAAGACCGGAAATGGTGTATGATATCGGAATAGTACCCCATATCTGCGATCTTAGTGACCCGGCCTGTCAGAAGCTTGCGGACAGCTACCCCAATTCGATCCTGATCAATGTGAAGGACGATCCTTTGACGGTGGTCCGGCAGATCGCCCAGTGCCGCACGCTGCTGTCCAGCAGCCTGCACGGGCTGATCGTGGCGGACAGCTTCCATATACCCAACCGGCATCTGGTCTTTTCCGACCGCCCTCTGGGCGACGGCTATAAATTTGACGATTATTACTCCGCCTATCCGGTGCCCCACCTGGTCTGTGATCTGAGAACGGACAGGGCGCCCAGCGTGGATGAAATCAGGGCGGATTACGCCATTACCCCCTCCATGGTGGAGACAAAGAAAAAGCTGATGAGGGAGAGCTTCCCGCTGCCCCGGATAAACGGCGGGGAGAAAGAGCATGGATAACAAGCTGATCTCTGTGGTCATACCCTGTTACAACAGGCGGGACAAGCTACCCGCCTGCCTTTTCAGCGTCCTGGGGCAGACCTACAGCAATCTGGAAGTGATCGTGGTGGACGACGCTTCCACCGATGGAACACAAGAACTATTTGAGAATATAACGGACCCCCGGGTAAAATATTACCGCTATGAACAAAACCGGGGCGCCTGCTACGCCAGAAATTACGGCGCGGAGCGGGCCAATGGGGAGCTGCTGGCCTTTCAGGACAGCGACGACACCTGGCATGCGGAGAAGCTGGAAAAGCAGCGCAGACTGCTGGAGGAGACCGGGGCGGACCTGTGCTTTTGCGGCATGAACCGCATCGCCCACGACGGCAGCAGCTTCTATTTCCCGGTACACGCCTGTCACCCGGAAAAGGCGCTGGAGGAATTTCTGGCCGAGAACCGGGCCGGGACCCAGACCATGCTGATGAAAAAAGGCGTTTGGGAGGCGCTGCGCTTTGACGAGAGCTTCCGGCGCTATCAGGACTGGGATTTTGCCATCCGGGCCGCGGAGCGTTTTACGCTCTGCTATCTGCCGGAGGCCCTGGCCGACTCTGAGGTGGGGGGAGACAGCATCTCCTTTGCCGTCAAGTCCTACCCCGCGCTGGTGCATCTCTATGAAAAGCATCGGGCCCTCTACGAAAAATACCCCCAGAGCGACGCGGTGATGAACCGGCGCATGGGGAAGCGGCTGCACAGGACCGACCCGGGCCGGGCCGCCGAGCATTATAAGAAGAGTTTTGAACTGACCCATAAATGGTACGACCTGGCATATTATCTGGGAGACAGGGCGAGAGCATTCCGTCCCGGAAGAAAGAGAGAGTAAAGAGATATGAACGCTTTCGTAATTCTCCATTACCGCGCCATTGACAGCACGATCACCTGCACGGAATGTATCAAAAAGCTCCTGGGCGAAAATCATGTTGTCATTGTGGACAACGCCTCCCCCGATGATACCGGCCGGATGCTCCAGGAAAAGTACATGAACGACCCGGATGTCACCGTGCTCTTAAACGGGGAGAACGCCGGTTTTGCCCGGGGCAATAATCTGGGCGTCCGCTGGGCCTGGGAAAATCTGCACCCGGAATTTACCGTGGTACTCAATAACGACGTGGAGATCGAGCAGGCGGATTTCTCTCTCCGGATTAGTGAAATTTATCTGGAGCACCCCTTTGATGTTCTGGGGCCGGATATCGTTTCCGTATTTTCCGGCATCCACCAGAGCCCCAAGTCTCTGCACCGCTGTACCCTGGAATCCACCCGGAAAAAGCTGGAGTATGTGAAGCGCAGCCAGAACCCCATCCTTATGCTCCTCAGCAGCGGCGAGAAGTGGAACCCCGCTTTCTGGCGTCAGGTCCAGCGCTATAACCGGGCCAAGCAGAAGATCGACAGCTCCGTGCCGGCCGAGGGGGTCATCCTTCACGGCTCCTGCGTCATTTTCTCCGCCCGCTATCTGACGGATCATCCGGAGCCCTTCTTCTGCAAGACCTTTATGTATTACGAGATGGAGATCCTGGACTGGCTCTGCCGCCGGGAAGGCCGGGTCATCCGCTATGACCCCTCTATCACCGTCAAGCACTACCAGTATGTGGCCTCCAAAATGGAGTACCGCTCCATCGTCAAGCGCTCCAAATTTGTGGCCGCCTGCCTTCAGGACTCTCTGGAAGCGGCGGAGGAGATGATGATCTCCGTCACCCGCCACGACGCGGAGCACAAGATCCACAGCTACGCTGTGGCCGAGTGAGGACAGAGTGCCGTGAAAAAGAAAAAAATCAGGACGCTGAGCCGCGGATTTTACGCGGCCTTGTCCTATATATCGCCCCGCCTGAATACGGAGCTGCTGTTTTTGAAAAAATTCGGCCGCCGGGTGAATCTGAAAAACCCGGAGACATTGAATGAAAAGCTGCTGAAGCTGAAGCTGGAGCGTTACGGCACGGGCCCCCTGGTGCGCCAGTGCGCTGACAAATACCGGGTGCGGGACTTTGTGGCGGAGCGGGGCTGTGCAAGTACTTTAAACCAGCTGCTCGCCGTATACGACCGGCCGGAGGACATTGATTTCAACGCCCTGCCGGAGCGCTTTGTGATCAAGTGGAACTTTGGCTGCGGCTACAATCTGCTGTGCCCGGACAAGTCCGCGCTGGATGTCCCGGCGGCGGTAAAGCAGCTGAAAAAATGGGGAAAGGAACCCTTCTGGGCCTATTATTCCGAGCTTCAGTACCGGAATGTACCCAAAAAACTGATCGTTGAGGAATATATCGGCGGCGATAGCCCTCTGGAGGATTATAAATTTTATTGCTTCAACGGCCGGGCCTGCTGCGTGATGCTCTGCATGGGAAGGGAAGAGGGCTGGCCCCGCTTCTATTTTTTTGATAGGGATTTTCAGCTTATGCGCATCAACCGGGACTCGAAAAACGCCCCGGCGGATTTTGCGCCGCCCCGGCCTGAGGGCCTGGAAGAGGCCTTTCAAACGGCGGACAAGCTCAGCGCGGGCTTTCCCTTTGTGCGGGTCGACCTGTATATCACGGAGGGCCAGGTGCGCTTCGGGGAGATGACCTTTACGCCCGCCGCCGCGCTGGACAATAAGCGCCTGCCGGAGACGGATCTGATGTTCGGAAAAATGATGGAGGGTGACAAGCGGTGAAAATTGCGGTTTTGGGCACGGCGCTGAAGCGGCCAGCCACCAACGGGCCGGTCTCCGCCGTCCTGTATCGGGAAAAGCTTCGCTGGTTCCTCCGTGATGGAAAGGGCGGCGCTGCCTGATGTCAAGATGGAACGCCGCAAAAAAGCTCTGGGCCGTCAGCCGCAGTCTGCATGAGCAGCGGGGCGGCTCTGTCTGGCACTATTTCCGGGACGCTGTGCACTGCTCCCGCCGCCACGGCGCTTCGGCGGAAAACTATCTGGTTCTCCGCTTCTATGAACTGAGCGACCGGCAGAGAGGGGAGTATCTCACCTCCGGCCGCTCCAAGGCGGTGGACAGCGCGCTGAACCGGAAGGCCACAAATGAGGATATACAGAAACTCGCCCGCAAGGAGCTGTTCGACAGAACCTTTTCGGACCTGCTCAGGCGGGAGTTTCTGTACGCGCCCGATGCTTCCTTTGCAGAATTTACCGCTTTCCTTGACCGGCATGAAGAGTGTATCATAAAGCCTGTATCCGGGACCATGGGCAAGGGCATCGAAAAGCTCCGCTGCCCGGAGGACAGGGAGGACTTTTACCAAAAGTGCTGCCGGGAGAAGCTGCTTTTAGAAGAAGTGATCGTGCAGCATGCGGCTCTGAATGCAATCAACCCCTCCTGCGTCAACTCCGTCCGCGTCAACGCCGCAAGGGACGCGAAGGGAGAGATCCGCCTGATCGGCGCCTGCCTGAAATGCGGCGGAAAGGGCGCGGTGACGGACAATTTCCACTCCGGCGGCGTGGCCTACCCGCTGGATCTGGAGAATGGCCGGGTGTCCGGCCCGGGGCGGAACAATACGGAGATCCGGGAATACACACGCCATCCGGCTACCGGGTATTTCATGCCCGGCTTTGCTCTTCCTTACTGGGATGAGCTGAAAACACTGGTGCGGCAGGGCATGGAGCGTGTGCCCAGTCTGGGCTATGTGGGCTGGGATATCGCCCTGACCTCTGACGGCCCGGCGCTGATCGAGGGCAATGTGCACTGGCCAGGAGGCAATATAATCCAGTTTGACAGGGTTGGAAAATACCCGTTGATATTAAGCTGTCTGGGTGAGAACGATGAAAAACATACTGACTGAAAATATGCTTGTCAAGAGCATAAAAGCATACCCCGTCCTGCGAAAGCGGTTCAAAATCTACGTCAAGGGCATACAGAAGCTGCCCGAGGGCTTTACGGAAAACAAGCTCTTTTACGATTATCTGAAGGTGCGCCGCAATAACCCGGAAAAGCGGGTCTCCATGTCCGAGTACACCATCTTCGGCTTTGCGGGTCTGCCCCTCAGCGAACAGAAAAAGTATCTGACGGACACGGAGGCCACCCTCCTGATGCGCCCCTACAACAGCCCCTCCGAGCCCTATCTGAAGGACAAGGTCTGCTTTCTCAAGACCTTTTCGGAATTTATCAGCCGGGACTGGCTCTATCTGCCGGAGGCCACAGTGGAGGAGTTTGGCGCTTTTCTGGAAAAGCACCGCTCCATCGCCCTCAAGCCCCCGCTGTCCAGCTGGGGCATCGGCTTTAAGAAGCTGAATATTGAGGACGTGGAGGATTTGGACGGGCTCTTCACCGAGCTGTCGGAAAAGGGGTATCTGGCGGAGGAGTTTCTGGAGTCTGACCCGGCGCTGGCCTGCTACCATCCCGAATCTCTCAACACTCTGCGGGTCATCACCTTCCGCAATGGGGAGCGCTTCCAGGTGTTCGGCGCTGGCCTGCGGGTGGGCAACAAGGGCCTGCATGTGGATAACGCCCACGGCGGCGGCATCTTCTGCGAGATCGACCCCAAAACCGGCCGCATCATCACCGACGGGCTGGATGAGCACGGCAACACCTACCTGAGCCACCCCATGACCGGCGTCCGCTTCCGGGACCAGCAGATCCCCTACTGGGATCAGGTGGTGGACCTGTGCCGCCGGGCCTCCCAGACCCTGCCCTGTCTGCGTGTGGTGGGCTGGGATGTGGCCATCCTGCCGGGAGGGAAGCTGGAGCTGATCGAGGGCAACCACAACCCGGGCATGAACATCGTCCAGGCCCCGGCAAAGCACGGCGTACACGACAAGTTTGCCGCCCTGCTTCTGGATTTCTACGGCCCGCCGGAGACGGCCAATGCAGCGGAGGAACTCTGCGCCCCGGGCGTCTGAGCGGGAGGCGCGGAAGATGAACATTGCCATCGCCGGAGCGGGCTATGTGGGGCTGTCCCTGGCCGTGCTGCTGTCCCAGCACAACCATGTGGACTGCGTCACCACCACCGCTTCAAAGGCGGAGAAGATCAATTCCGGCGTCAGCCCCATCCGGGACCGGGAGATCGAAACCTTCCTGGCCGCAAGCCTTGAGGGGAGGATCCAACTGGATCTGACGGCCACTACCGACGCTGAAGAGGCCTACCGGAGGGCGGACACGGTGATCGTTGCCGTCCCCACCAACTATGATGAGCAGCTGGGCTGCTTTGACACCTCTGTGGTGGAGCAGGTCATCGGGACGGTGCTTCGCGTAAATCCCCAGGCCCTGATGGTGATCAAATCCACCATCCCCGTGGGCTACACGGAGCTGGTACAGAAAAAGTACGGCACGGAGAATATTCTGTTCAGCCCGGAGTTTTTGCGGGAATCCCGGGCCCTTTACGACAATCTTCACCCCAGCCGCATCATCGTCGGGGCAAAACCCGCCCAGCGGCAGGCGGCGGAGGAATTTGCCGGGCTTCTCGTCCGGGCGGCCAGGGAGCCGCTGCTGGAGCTGGAGCCAGCGCCGGAGCAGATCCCCACGGTCTTCGCCGGCCCCACCGAGGCGGAGGCCATCAAGCTTTTCGCCAACGCCTATCTGGCCGTGCGGGTCAGCTTTTTCAACGAGCTGGACACCTATGCCCAGCTGAAGGGCCTGGACGCGGGGCGGATCATCCGGGGCGTCTGCCTGGACCCGCGCATCGGCGGGCACTACAATAACCCCTCCTTCGGCTACGGGGGCTACTGTCTGCCCAAGGATACGGTGCAGCTGCTGGCCAATTATAAGGACGTGCCCCAGAACCTCATCGGCGCCGTGGTACAGAGCAACGCCACCCGCAAGGACTTTATCGCCGCCACTGTCCTGGCGCGAAAGCCCAAAACCGTGGGCATCTACCGGCTGACCATGAAATCCGGCAGCGACAATTTCCGCACCTCCGCCATCCAGGGGGTCATGGAGCGAATCCGGGAAAAGGGCATCCCCATGCTGATCTACGAGCCTACCCTGGACGGGCAGGACAGCTTTGCCGGCTGCCGGGTGGAAAAGGACCTGGACGCCTTCAAGCAAAGCGCCGACGTGATCCTGGCCAACCGCTGGGACCCCTGTCTGGAGGACGTGTGGGAAAAGGTCTACACCCGGGACCTGTTTTTCAGAGATTGACCGATTAAGCGCCTCTTTGCGTACAAGGAGGCGCTTTTCCTATGGTACAGCGAGGTGCTTTCAGTCAATCCGGTTTACATAACGTATTAAAAAGGGAGAAAAATTGCAAAAAAGATAACATAGGACGGACTTTCGAAGATTTTTCTCTTGGAATTGACAGCGATTGGCTGTATAATAACTTAGATATCCCATCATGTTGTGCGGATATCCCATAGCTTACAACAGAGCTTACGACTGGAATGAAAAGGAGAATTCACCCCATGAACGAGAAATTGCAGAAGTATATCCCGCGGGACGATATCTATCTTTTTAATACCGGCGCCGCACAGAAGGCATGGCTTGCCTTTGGCTGCCACTATATCGCACGCATCAAAATGTACCGCTTTATGGTCTGGGCCCCCAATGCCCGCCGGGTCACCCTGGTTGGCGACTTCAACAACTGGGACCGGAACGCCACCCCCATGGAGCCTGTGGAAGGCGGCGTGTGGGTCTGCTTTGTGGAGGGCCTGGAGCACGGCGCACTGTATAAATACTGCATCGACGGGGCCGACGGCCGCCAGGTGCTGAAGGCCGACCCCTTTGCCGCCTGGAGCCAGTCCGATAAGGAGACAGCCTCCAAGGTCTTTGCCCGCAGCCGTACCCGCTGGACCGACAAGGACTACATGGAAAAGCGCGCGGAGCGCAAGTTCATGCAGGAGCCCATGAGTGTGTATGAAGTACACATCGGTTCCTGGAAGGACCTGCCCGGCGAGAAGCCGGTCTACCGGGAGATCGCTGAGGAGCTGGTCAAGTACTGCAAGGACATGGGCTACACCCATGTGGAGTTCATGCCTCTGACCGAGTACCCCTATCCCCCCTCCTGGGGCTATCAGGTCACCGGCTATTACGCCCCCACCTCCCGCTACGGCGACCCGGACGACTTCAAGTACATGATCAACCGCCTGCACAGAGCGGGCATCGGCGTGATCATGGACTGGGTCCCGGCCCACTTCCCCAAGGACGAGCACGGCCTGGCCATGTTCGACGGCACCCCTCAGTTTGAGTGCAAGGAGCGCCGCATGGCGGAGCATCCCGAGTGGGGCACCCTGATTTTTGACTACGCCTCCAACCAGGTGAAGAGCTTCCTTGTCTCCTCCGCCTGCAAATTCTTTGAGGACTACCACATCGACGGCATCCGGGTAGACGCGGTCAGCTCCATGCTCTACCTGAACTACTGCCGTAAGGACGGGGAGTACACCCCCAACCGCGAGGGCGGCAGCACCAACCTGGACGCGGTGGACTTTCTGCGGAAGCTGAATTCCACAGTTCTGGTCAATTACCCCGGCGCCATCACCATCGCCGAGGAATCCTCCGCCTTCCCCCTGATCACCGCTCCCCCCGAGGTGGGCGGCCTGGGCTTCTGCTTCAAGTGGGATATGGGCTTCATGCACGACACCCTGGACTACATGGCTCTGGACCCCATCTACCGCAGCTATAACCACAACAAGCTGACCTTCTCCATGATGTACGCCTTCTCCGAGAACTACGTTCTGGCCTACTCCCACGACGAGGTGGTCCACGGCAAGAAATCCATGCTCAACAAGATGAGCGGCGACTACGACCTGAAATTCGACTCCCTGCGCACCCTCTACGGCTACCAGTTTGCCCACCCGGGCAAGAAGCTGACCTTTATGGGCAGCGAGTTCGGCCAGTTTATCGAGTGGAACTTCAAGCAGCAGCTGGACTGGCTGCTTCTGGACTACCCCAAGCACAAGGCCATGCAGGACTACTGCCGTGAGCTGAACAAGCTCTATGTGAAAACGCCTGCCATGTACATGATCGACCGCTCCTGGGACGGCTTCAAGTGGCTGAACGTGAACGACAACCAGCGCAGCTCCGTGGCCTTTATCCGCCTGGCTCCCGAGCAGGACAGCTATCTGGTCTGCGCCTGCAACTTCACCCCCGTGCGCTATGACGATTTCGTCATCGCCCTGCCCGCCCCCGGCACCCTGAAAGAGATCCTCAGCAGCGATGAGGAGCGCTTCGGCGGCCACGGCATCAAAAACGAGGGGGTCATCAAGAGTATAGACGAGCCCTTCTTTGAAATGCAGTATTCCGCAAAGATCACCCTACCCCCCATGTCTACAGTGTACTTTGAATATAAAAAGGACAAAGAGACGGAGAAAAAGAAAACGGAGGCAGAGAAAGATGAAAAAGGAATTTCGTGAAATGCTGAAGGAAAAGGGCCGCAGTGAGCTGCCCGCAGTGCTGCTGTGTGCGGCGGAGTGCGCCCCTCTGGCCAAGACCGGCGGTCTGGCCGATGTGGTGGGGACTCTCCCCAAGTCTCTGGCCAGACTGGGCATTGACGCCAGAGTCATTATCCCTTATCACCGGGTCATCAAAAACAAATATGCCGGGCAGACTGAGCATATGTTCCATTTTTACAGCAATCTGGGCTGGCGCAAGGCCTATGTGGGCATTGAAAAGCTGGTGCTGGACGGCGTTGTGATCTACCTGGTGGACAACGAGCAGTACTTCGGCGACAAGATCTATCGCGGCGGCTATCCCGAAGGGGAGCAGTACGCCTACTTCTGCCGCGCCGTGCTGGACACCCTGCCTCTGCTGGACTTCCGGCCCGAGGTGGTGCACTGCAACGACTGGCACACCGCCATGATCCCCATGCTGGCCAAGACCCAGTATCAGGGCGGTATGCAGGAAAATCTCCGTTTCCTGCTGACCATCCACAACATCGCCTTCCAGGGAAAGTTCGGCTTTGACTATGTGCAGGACCTACTGGGTGTGGATTCCAAATATTACACCTGGGAGTTCATGGAGCTCAACGGCTGCGCGGACTTTTTGAAGGCCGGCTGCGTGTTTTCCGACAGGATCAATACCGTCAGCCCCAGCTACGCCAACGAGATCAAGACCCCCTATTACGCCGAGGGGCTGGAGGGCATCCTCAACGCCCGCAGCGAACAGCTCTCCGGCATCATCAACGGCATCGACAAGGATGTATTCAATCCCCGCACCGATGGGCTGCTCCCTGCCAGATATGACAGGGGACACCTGAACGGCAAGGCCGCCTGCAAGGCCGAGCTGCAGCAGCGCATGGGCCTGGAGGTCCGGCCCGACGTGCCCCTTTTCGCCATGGTCACCCGCATGACCGAGCAGAAGGGCTTTGACCTGGTGGCCCATGTGATCGACGATCTGATGACCAACAACGACATGCAGTTCATGCTCCTGGGCACTGGCGACGAGCGCTTTGAAAACTTCATGCGCGGCGCGGAGAGCCGCTATAAGGGCCGCCTCTGCGCCTATATCGGCTACAATGAGGAGCTGTCCCACCTGGTTTACGCCGGCAGCGACTTCTACCTCATGCCCTCCCGCTTTGAGCCCTGCGGCCTGAGCCAGATGATCGCCATGCGCTACGGCAGCATCCCCATCGTCCGGGAGACCGGCGGCCTGCGGGACACCGTGGCCCCCTATAACGAGTATACCGACGAGGGCGTGGGCTTCTCCTTTGCCAATTACGACGCCTGGGAAATGAGAAATACCGTGCTGTACGCGCTGAGCTTCTGGAACAACAAAGAAGTGATGCATGGTCTGATCAGCCGCGCCATGCAGGCCGACTTCGGCTTTGAACTTTCCGCGCAGGAGTATGCAAGGCTATATATATGGATGCTGTAAACAGAGGAAACCAGACAACGATAACGGACGGCGCCCCTGACCGGGGCGCCGGAAAAAGAAAATACAAAATTTATTTCGGCGGCAGCTATGAGGAGCACTGGTCTGAGGACTACACCCTCTTTGTCAGCTACAAAGACCGGCGCTTTGTGGAAGCCTGCCTGATCGACGGCCGCTGGGAGGCCGTGGGCGGAGACGAGGCGCTGTGCGCCCTGCTCTCTTCCGCCGACTGCCCGGAGGCCACCCGGCGCTACTTTAACGCCGCCGCCGGGGCCTATTCCGCCGCCCAGGACTGCCTTGGGGGCAATCTGGGGCTGGACCGCTTATATGAGTGCTTCAGCGCCCAGGGCGAACGCTTTGTGGCGCCGGAGCTTCTGCGCCTTTTGATGGACGACTGCGGCTTCAAGCTGGAGGACGCCTATACCGTCACCGCCCGCTGCTGCGGCAGCTGCACGCTGACGGACGAGGACGCGGCCCTGCTGCGCCCCCTGCAGCCCAGAACCGCCAGCCTGATCCCCGTATTCAACGACGCGGCCAGACGCATCCCCCTCATTGAGCACGACGGACGCCGGGAAGAGTATCGGAACCCGCCCCGGGCGGCCCGCTGCGCCGATGAGCTGCGCTTTGCCTTCCGACTGATCCGCGGCAGTGTTCGCAAGGCGGAGCTGATCCTCACCGGCGACGGCAGCCGCAGGGAATACCCCATGGAGCAGGACGGAGATGTTTTTTCCGTAAAGCTGACCGCGCCGGAAAAGCCCGCCCCCCTGTGGTATATCTTCCGGCTGGACACCCCCAGCGGCGATTACTACGCCGGGCCGGACAGCAGCGGCTTTTCCTGCACCGTGCGCCCCAGAGAGTGGACAGGCTTCCGGCTGACGGTATATCTCCGGGACTTTGAGACCCCCGCCTGGTTTCGCCGCAGCGTGATGTATCAGATCTTCCCCGACCGCTTTGCCTTTTCTCAGGACGGCACGGCGGAAAAGGGCATTGCCTACCACAAGGCTCTGGGCCAGACCCCGGAGCTGCACAAGAGTCTGGACGAGCCGGTGCGCTGGCAGCCCAGATCCTTTGAAAAAAGCTACAGCCCCGATGATTTTTACGGCGGCACCTTCAAGGGCATTGAGGAAAAGCTGCCTTATCTGAAAGAGCTGGGGATCAGCTGCATTTACCTCAACCCCATCGTGGAGGCCCGCTCCAACCACCGCTACGACACCGCCAACTATCTGAACGCCGACCCCATATTGGGCACCAACGGCGACTTTGTCCGCCTGTGCAACAAGGCGGAGGCGCTGGGCATCCGCATCATGCTGGACGGGGTATTTTCCCACACCGGCGCCGACAGCGTATACTTCAACCGCTACGGCAACTACCCCGGCCAGGGCGCCTGCCAGAGCAAAACTTCCCAATATTTCGACTGGTATGAGTTCAAGAGCTTCCCCAAAAAGTACCGCTGCTGGTGGGGCTTTGAGGATCTGCCCGAGGTGGACGAATTAAACCCCCGCTGGCAGGATTTTGTGGTCACAGGGCGGGACAGCGTAGTCAAGACCTGGCTTCGCCGGGGCGCCGCCGGCTGGCGGCTGGACGTGGCGGACGAGCTTCCGGACGAGGCACTGAGCCTGATCCGCAAGGCCGCCAAGGAGGAAAAGCCCGACGCCCCCATTCTGGGCGAGGTCTGGGAGGACCCGGTGCTGAAGGAGGGCTTCGGCGGGCGGAGAAATTACGCCCTGGGCTACTCCCTGGACAGCGTGATGAACTACCCCTTCCGAACCGCCGTTCTGGACTTCTGCCACAGGCGCATCAGCGCCTACGGCCTGCGGGATTTCCTTGTGGGCCAGCAGATGAACTATCCCAAGCCCATGTATTACGCTTTGATGAACCTGATCGGCTCTCACGACATGGAGCGTGTCCGCAACGCACTGGCCACCGACATCACCATCAAGAATTATTCCCGGGAAGACCAGGTGGCGATGAAGTTCAGCGCTGAATCTCTGGAGAGAGCGGTGACGCTGGAAAAGCTCTGCGCCGCCATCCAGTTTGCCATCCCCGGCGTGCCCAGCGTGTATTACGGGGACGAGCAGGGCATGTGCGGCGTGAACGACCCCTTCAACCGCATGCCTTTCAAAGAGGGAGACAGAGAGCTGCATGATTATTATGTAAACCTCGCCGCCCAGCGCAACGCCAGCCCCATCCTGTCCACAGGTGAGGCGGAGTTTGCCGCTGTGTCCCAGGATGTGCTGACGGTTTTACGTTATGTAAACCACGGAGAGGACGCGTTCGGCCTGCCCTGCGAAAACGGGGCATACCTTCTCGCGGTGAACAGGGGAGAGGAAGAAACGCAGTTTACAGCCGACTGCAGCGCCGCCGGCAAGGGGCTGGTGAAGCTCACTGTCCCGCCCCTCAGCGCCAAATTGATCAAGCTCTGAGTATCACAAAAAACCCGCGCTTACGTTTGTAAGCGCGGGTTTTTGCCGAATAAACGATATCAAGTCAATCCGCAATGACGGCCTTGTGGATCCACTTTTTTCCACGGAGGCGGACGGCGTAGACCAGGGCGCGCAGGGCCCAGTCGATAAACATGGCGATCCAGACGGCCAGCGGGCCCATATGGAACACACGGACCAGGACAATGGCCAGAATGACCCGGCAGAGCCACATGGAGCAGATGGAGAAGAGCATGGTGAACTTCACGTCCCCGGCAGCCCGCAGGCCGTAGGGCGGCATGAAGCTGAAGGCCCAGAGGAGGGGCTTGACAATGCAGATGAGCCAGGTGAGCCTGACGCAGAGCTCCGCCGCGGCAGGCTCCATGCCGCCCAGAACGGTGATGGGCTTGATCGCTGCCGCGATAATGGCGCAGCTGACAATAATGCCAACTTCCCCGTACCAGGTCAGGCGCTTGATATAGGTCTTGGCCTCGTCCAGCTTCCAGGCACCCACGCACTGGCCCACAATGGTCACCATGGCAAGACCCACGCCGACGGAGGCGTTGCTGGTCATCATCTCCAGCGTGGAGGTCATGGCCTGGGCCGCAATCTCATAGGTGGCCAGGGTGGAGACGGTGGACTGGATGGCCAGCTTGCCGAACTGAAACATGCCGTTTTCAATGCCGGTGGGGATGCCTATGGACATAATGCGCCGAATCAGACGCATATTGGGGCGGATAGACAGGTAATCCCGGATAATAATGGTCTGGGTGGGGCGGCGCAGACAGATCATCACCGCCGCGGCGCAGATGACGCGGGAGATCAGCGTTGCCAGAGCCGCGCCGGCCACGCCCATATGGAAGCTGAAAATGAAGATAGCGTTGCCGATGACGTTGATCAGGTTGGCCACGGTGGAGACGGCCAGAGGGAGCTTTGCGTTGCCGCAGGTGCGAAACAGGGCGGCCCCGGCGTTATACAGGGCGATGAAGGGATAGGACAGGGCGGTGATGAAAAAATAGGTGAGGGAGTTAGCCATAACCTCCGCTTCCACCGTGCCGAAGATGAGGGAGAGCAGGGGCCGGCGCAGCACAAGGCAGAGAACCGTGACCACCACGGAAAGCGCCGTAACGGACAGCACCAGCTGTTTTCCCGCCTGGCCGGCCATTTCCTCGTCCCTGTGGCCTATGTACTGGGAGCAGACAATGGTGCCGCCGGTGGCCATGGCGGTGAAAACATAGAGTACCAGAATATTGATGGAATCCACCAGGGAGACTGCGGAGATGGCGGCGGAGCCGGCGTTGCTGACCATCATGGTGTCCGCCGCGCCCATCAGCGCATTCAAAACCTGCTCGATCATCAGCGGGATGATGAGCGCCCAAACCTGTTTCTTTGTAAACATTGGAAATGCCTCTTTAATGAAAAATCATTGACATTATATTTGCTTACGGGCTTTTGTCAACAACTCAATGAAAAATTGCCCCTTGAAGCTGCCTCCAAGCCGTGGTACACTGGGGAAAAAGAAACGGAGGACTTCTGAATGCAGAATATATTACTTGTTATCGACATGCAGAACGATTTTATCGACGGCGCGCTGGGCACGCCTGAGGCCGTGGCCATTGTGGACAAGGTGGCGGAAAAGATAAAGAACTTCCCCGGCCGGGTCCTCTTCACCCGGGACACCCACGAGGAAAACTATATGGAGACCCAGGAGGGCGGAAACCTGCCCGTGCCCCACTGTATCAGGGACAGCCAGGGCTGGCAGATCCGGGAGGAGCTGGAAAAGCTCCGCACCGAGCCTGCCGTGGACAAGCCCACCTTCGGTTCCCGGGCCCTGGGCGAGCTGCTTTTGCAGCTGGATCAGGAAGAGAAGATCGGGAGCATCACCCTGGTGGGCCTCTGCACCGACATCTGCGTCATCTCCAACGCCCTTTTGGCAAAGGCCTTTTTGCCCGAGGTCCCCATAAGGGTGGACGCCGCCTGCTGCGCCGGCGTCACGCCGGAGAGCCACAAAACCGCTCTGGCCGCAATGAAGATGTGCCAGATCCAGGTGGAAAACGAATAAAGAATACAAGAAGAACCGCCCTCAGCGAGAGGGCGGATTTTTTATGGACTTAGTTGGGCATAGTCAATGGCATACCTTGTGCCGTCCTTGAAAAGCACGGCGTCGGTGAGCCGGACACGGAGAAGGCAGGTGTTGGGGTCTGTTTCGTCCACATGGCCGTTATGATACCAGGAGGAAAAGACCTGCCGCAATGTTAAAATCAGCTCCCGGTTTTCCTCTTTCAGCACATGGCCCAGATTTTCCGCCACCCCGTGGGCGCTGAACCACTCGCCGCTGATGGCCACCCGGGGATTTTGGGCGATCTGCCGCATTTTCCCGGACAGGGCGTGGGTGATGATGTAAAAGGAGCCGTCCCGGTAATAGCCGTTCACCTCCCGGACGGAGGGCAGGTTATCCACAGCGGTGGCCAGGGAGATCATCCGGTCCCGGCCGAAGCGCTCGTCCATGATCGCCAGTGCTTTTTCCAAATCGGTCATTCTTTTCTCCCTTCTGCCGCAAAAGCGGCATCACGCCGTTTGTTGATTATGTTCTCAGCATACCATGGCAGGGGGAGAAATTCAATTTAATCTTTTACAAACATTTTTCATCAGTTATACCTACTCCGCAAGGCAGCAGGAAGAGATAAAAAAGATCCGGGAAAAGTCCCTGCCGGCGGAGGAGGACAAGATGGAGCAGCTGCGCCGCCTGGATGAGAGCGCCGTAAGGCCCGGCACCATGGCGTCCATCATCCTGGGCGTGATTGGGGCGCTGCTGCTGGGCGTGGGCATGTGCTGCACCATGGTCTGGGGCGGCAGCTGGTTTATCCCCGGCGTACTCGTCGGCATTGTGGGGATGCTGGTCATGGCCTCGGCCTACCCGGTCTTTAACCGCATCACCAAAAAACGCCGGGAAAAACTGGCCCCGGAGATCCTCCGGCTGACCGACGAACTGATGAAATAATGAAAAAGCCGCTGCGGATTTTCCGCAGCGGCTTTTGATATGGGTATAAAGCACGGGAGAAAAAGCTCACTCTTCTTCGCTCTCCTCGCTGCGCTCCAGCCAGGGCAGGCGGTAGATAAAGCCCGCAAAGCCGCAGAGCACCGCGGGCAGCACCCAGCCCATGTCCACGCTGGACAGAGGCAGATACCGAAGCCAGGGCATGGACAGCCCGTAGGAATCCAGGGTAGTGAGAACACTGGTGACCAGCGCGCCGCCGATGGCGCAGATGCAGATGGCGTTGGGCATATGGGGCGCCACAAGGGAGACGATCACCAGCACCAGCACCGGGGGATAGACCACGTTGAGGATGGGGGCCGCGATAGACACGATGGTGTCCAGACCCAGGTTGGACACCACTGCGCTGAACACGCAGATGATGACCACAAAGGCCTTGTAGGAGACCTTATCCCGGCAGATGGTGGAGAAATGGTCCGCCGCCGAGCTGACAAGGGCCACCGCCGTGGTGACACAGGCCAGGGCCACCACAATGGCGAAGATGACAAGTCCCGGGTTCCCCAGCAGGCTCTGGACGATGGCGATCACCAGATCCGCCCGGCTGATCTCCGCCGTGTAGATCTCCGACACGGTGGCGCCCAGATAGCTGAGCCCCAGGTACACCAGCAGCAGCAGCGCGCCGGCCAGACCGGCGGCTCCTGCCAGCACCTTCATCTTGCCGCCCTGGCTATCATAGCCCTTGTCCGCCGCGCTTTTGATGAGCACTGCGCCGAAAACCAGGGCCGCCAGAACGTCCATGGTCTGGTAGCCGGCCTGCACGCCGGTGACGATCACGCTGTCCACCAGAACATCCCCGGAAATGCTCCCCAGGGGCCTGACAATGCCCACAACGATCAGCGCGGCCAGACCAAGCAGCAGAGCCGGGGTGAGAAATTTGCCGATCAGGTCGATGACCGCCGATTCCCGGATGCTCAGGGCCAGAATGACCGCGAAGAACAAGACGGAAAACAGCACGGAGGACACTCCCGGCAGCAGGGGAGTGATGCCCATCTCATAAGTAGTGGCGGCGGTGCGGGGGATGGCCAGCATGGGGCCGATGCAGAGGATGATCACCGTCATCAAAAAGACGGCGGCTTTTTTGCCGATCCGGTCCATGACCCGCTCCGCGCTGCCCTCACGCAGCAGGGCGAACAGCGCCAGCAGAGCCAGCAGCACGTCGGCAAAATAGTAGGCAAAGAAGCCGCCCAGCCACTGGCGGCCGGACTGCAGGCCCAGGTACGGGGGGAAGATCACATTCCCCGCGCCGAAAAACATGGAAAACAGCGCAAAGCCGATGGTGACGACATCAAAAATTTTCCGGTCTTTTTTCATTTTCGTCACCCCGTCATTCCGGCCGGTACCAGCCGCGGCTGGGTCCGGCCTTGACACGCTCTGCCTCCAGCGCGTCCACCTGCAGCTCGTCGCTGTTGTTTCCAATGTCACTGTTTTTCAGGAAGGCGAAGTACAGGACGGCGCAGATCAGCAAAATCCCATAGGCGCAGACCACAATGCCGCAGCCGTCGGCGGAGAAGCGGCGGACGCCCTTATCCAGGGGCATGATCAAATCGTAAATGCCAAAAATTTCGATCACAATGATGAGCAGAGGGGTGACGACTTTCAGCATCAGGCCCAGCAGCCGGTGGGCTTTGCTGTCCCCCTCCGGGGAGATGGACTTGACCGCCTCCCGGGGTCCGATGATCCAGCCCACGGCCAGGCAGGCAAAGAGGGCGCAGACCGGCATCAGGATGGTGTTGGTAATCATATCCAGCACCTCCAGCAGGTTCCGGCCGAAAAGCGCCATCAGACTGCCGCCGTTCATGGCCGCGCCGAAGGACAGGCCCACCGGCACGGAAAGAACCACGCAGATGCCGGTGACAAGCAGGGCGGCTTTGGTGCGGAAGATCCGGAATTTCTGGATCACGAACTGGGTGACCACCTCCAGAATGGAGATGACCGAGGTCAGCGCGGCGATGGCCGCCATGGTGAAAAACAGCAGGGACAGGGTGCTGCCCACAACGGGCATATCCGCAAAGACCATGGGCAGGGTGATGAACATCAGCCCCATGCCGCCCATGCCCAGCTCCGCCGTGGACACGCCGGAGACGGCGGCATAGTGAAACAGAGCGGGGAAGATGGCCAGGCCCACCATGAAGGTGAGAAGGCTGTCCAGAATACAGATGACCGCCGTGGAGCGGAACAGGTTGACTTTTTTTCCGGAGTAGGAGCCATAGCAGATCATGGCCCCGCAGCCCAGGGACAGAGAGAAAAAGGCCTGACCCATGGCGGACAGCGCCCCGGACCAGGACATGGCGGAGAAATCCGGCCGGAGATAAAAGGCCAGACCTTCAGATACGCCCTCCCCCAAAAGCAGGGAGAAGCTGATGATGACCACCAGGATCACCAGCATGGTGGGCATGAGGATCTTGGAGGTCTTTTCGATGCCGCCGCGCACGCCGGCCACCACAATGGCCAGGGCCAGCAGGGCAAATACCGCGGTGTGCAAAATCACGTCACCCGCGTTGCCGGCAAAATGTTGAAACATTCCGGCGTTGCCCGCAAAGGAATTGAGGGAATACTTGACGGTGTATCCGCCCAGCACAAAGTAATAGCACATGATGAGCGCCGGGATCACCACCGCCGCCAGACCGAACCAGCCGCAGTTTTTGGCAATCTCCTTGTAGGCCGTCACCGGGTTGGCTCTGGCCCTGCGCCCGATGATGAACTCCGCCAGCATGGCCGCCGCGCCCACCAGCAGAATGCAGGCCAGGTACACGAACAGGTAGGCCGCGCCGCCGTTGGCGCTGGTCTTGTAGGGAAAGCCCCACAGATTGCCCAGACCCACCGCGGAACCTGCCGCCGCCAGCTCAAAGCCTATGCTTGTGCCGAAGCTCGTTTTCTTTTTTTCCACATGGTCACTCCTTCCAAAGCATTTTTTCGGTTTTTATAATAAAATTATACTAAAAATAGTTCCATCCAACAACAGTATTCCGCAAAAAGCACGGAAATTAAGCGTTTTTTACGAAATTACAGGGCCGTTTTTTACACAGCTGTCAATTGACAAAGCTTAAATTCAAATCAAAAAGGGTACAATCTTTGCAGATTGTACCCAAAGGAATCACTTTTTTCTCTTTTCAATGCGGATCAGGCCGGGTTCCTTGCTGCCGCCGGGGCAGAAGATAGAATCGTCATGGGACCAGCCGTGGTGGATGAGCCAGTATTCGGTCTCATCGTCGGGCGCGGCCAGATCCTCTTCCGTCAGCTCCACGTCCCGGTGCAGCCGGGCGTAGTGGGCCGTCTCATAGTCCTGAAGCTCCTTGATGCTGAACTCCAGACCCAGCTCCCGGGCCACAGGCAGCAGCACCGCCTCCACCAGCGGCTCCCGCAGCTCCAGACTGCCGGGATAGGCGGCTTCCGCGTCCTTCACGCGTTTTTTCAGCCCGGGGTCGGCATTGTATAAGGCAAAAAATTTCTCAACATTCTCTTTCACAGCGACCTGCCTCCAAGTTCATTCGTTGCTCACAGTATAGCACGGAAGCCGCTTTAAGGCAACAGCTTTATCACTGATAGAGGGCCACCACCACGGGCAGAGTAAAGACGCACATCAGGGTGCTTATCACGTTGATAGCGCTGGCATAGTCCGCGTCCTGACCGTAGACCTGGCTCATCTGGGTCACCATGCTGGCTGTCGGAGTGGAGCTGGCTATGAGTACAATGAGCAGCACCGTCTCTCCACTGGGAACAAGGGCGGCCATACCGGAGAATTTGACCAGCAGCAGCGCGGGCAGAGGCAGCAGCACCAGCCGAAGGAAGGTGACAAGCCAGACCCGCTTGTAGCGAAAGACCTTTTTCAGATCCATCCCGCCGATAATCATGCCCGTGACCAGCATGGCGATGGGCCCTACGGTGACGCTGACGGAGGAAATGGCGTCCTGAATAGGGGAGGGGAAGGAGAAGCCGGTCAGCAGCATCACCACGCCCACAAACACGGCGATCAGGTTGGTGTTGGTGAGGATCTTTTTCAGCTGGAAGCCCCTCTCCCCGCAGAGCACCGACTTGCCGTGGCTCCAGAGAAGAAAAAGCTGAAATGCGGTATAGGGACAGGTAAAAATGATCCACTCATCCCCCAGCATGGCGCTGATCAGGGGAATGATCAGGTTGGCTGAGTTGGAATATACGGCGGAGCACTGCTCCACCGGGTCCAGCTTCAGGGGCTTTTTCAGCAGGTGGGCGAAAAAAATCGTGCCCAGCTGGATAATCACCGCCGCGCACAGCGCCAGCAGCAGTCCGCCCTTGATCTCCGGGGAAAACTCCACCTGAAAGGCGTTGATGATCACGCAGGGGATAATGAGATACAGCGTCAGCTTGGAGAGGACCTTGCTGTCCTCCGCCTTCAGCACCTTCAGGCGGACAAGCAGAGCGCCCAGAAACAATATCAGAAACAGGGAAATGATCTTTTTGATCAATGCTGCGACCAACATCAGTTTAACTCCATTTTTTCTCTATTTTTTTGCGCAGACATTATCACCCTAACGACCGGTAAAGTCAAGATATTGTTATAAAAATCGCAATTTATCCGGAAGCAATCCCCAAATTTTGAAGAAATCGTAAATAAGTTGAATAAGCGTTGAAAAAGAGAGCAAGGGCGTGTATAATACCTATCACAAGGAATACTTTCAATTTTTGAAATAATACAGGAGCTTGAAATGGAAGCATTAAAGTATCTGCTTGTTATCGTTGCGGGCTATCTGCTGGGCTCGATCAGTGTGTCGGTGTGTCTGTCTGTGGGCATGGGCAGGGACGTGCGCAAGGAGGGCAGCGGCAATGCCGGCGCCACCAACATGGCCCGGGTATTCGGCATGAAAGCGGGGCTGATCACCCTGCTGGGCGATATGGTGAAGGCGGCCCTGGCCGTGCTGCTGGGCTATCTGCTGCTGGACGACATGGGCCTGATGGCCGGCGGTATTGCCTGCATTGTCGGCCACTGTTTCCCGGTGTTCCATCAGTTCAAGGGCGGCAAGGGCGTGTCTGTGGGCGGTCTGCTGAGCCTGATGATCGACTGGCGGGTGGGCCTGCTGGTGTTCGGCAGCTTCGGCCTGTTCGCCGTGGCCTCCAAAAAAGTCTCCCTGGGCTCCATCTGCGGGGCTGTGGCCATTACCGTGGGCTCGATCATCTTCCATGTGAGCACCCCCCGGCTGATTCTGGCCATTGTGGCCATGTGCATGGTCATCATCCAGCACCGGGGCAACATCAAACGGCTCATCAACGGCACCGAGCCGGACTTCAAGCCCAAAAGCACCAAAAAAACCGAAAACGCGTAAAGATTATCCCCTGTCATTGGACAGGGGATATTTTTTCAGCCGATAAACTCGATATCATCCCAGTGCCGGTAGTCCACCACCTGCGGCCAGTTGGTAAAGGCATTGCGGATGGCGGTGTTCCGCTCTGTGGAGCGCCAGCCGCAGCACACGGCGGAGATGTCGGAGGGGTTACCGTACACAAAGGTGATCTCCGGCCGGCTCTCCGCGTAGGGCCTTATATCCTCGCTGTCGACCTTGGTGCCCCGGAACCAGCCGTTTTCAAAATCCGGCATGTTGTCGATAAAGCTGATGTCCTCTAAATTCCGGCAATAGGACAGGTTCAGATCCTGCATTTTGCTTAAGCTGTTCAGGGGGCTGAAATCCGCAATATCCCAGCAGAGGAACAGCTCGATATATTGCAGCTCCGCCAGCCCGGCCAGGGGAGAGATGTCCACCAGGTTGGGGTTGTCCGCCAAAATCAGCACCTGAAGCTCGCGCATTTCTCCGATCAGGCTGATATCCGTCAGGTCGTTGTGCCCAAGATCCAGGGCGCGGAGATGCCGGCAGAAGCGCAGCAGGGGGTAGAGCTCTTCCGAGGTATAGCGGTGGCTGCCCTCGGTGCCGGTGCGCAGAGAGGAAAAGCAGGTGATGTCGCTTCTCACTTCCCAGTTTCCAAAACGCACGGTCCAGAGAAAATCCACATCCGGCCGCAGGTCGGACAGGGCCTCCATCTCCTCCACAGAGAGGTCACAGGCGCTCATGTCCACGGTTTTCAGCCCGGGCAGATAGCGCAGCGCTTCCGCCGCGCCCTGGGGGTCGGTAATGGTCAGCGCCTCGGTATCGGAGGGGTAGCTCAGACCCTGAAATTCAACATTCCAGGTGATCTCGCAGTCCGGCAAAAGCTGGGACAGGGTCAGCAGCGCCTCATATTCATGGCTCGCGGAAGCGTCGATGCGCTCCAGATAGCCGCAGTCCGCCAGCGCCAGTATTTCCTCCGCGCTCTCGTCCGTCAGTACGATGGAGCGGGGCGGCTCCGGCGTGGGGGTGGGGGTAGGT
The DNA here is from genome assembly GCA_946061515.1 of uncultured Clostridia bacterium. Lineage (GTDB taxonomy): Bacteria > Bacillota > Clostridia > Oscillospirales > Oscillospiraceae > Limivicinus. The sequence continues at coordinate 28,050 of CAMGRL010000006.1, read as the reverse complement.
ACCGGCGTGGGCGTTGGTTCGGGCGCGGCCTGTCCGCCGCAGGCGCAGAGCAGCGCGGCGATAAGAAGAAACAGCAAAATCAAAGTAGTTTTTTTCATATTAATCTCCGTTCTGCCGCAGATGCATCAGCACAAATAGCAATTTAAATCTCCCACTGCGGTAGAATGGAGATTTTTGGCATGTGCCGCGGTTGCCGCTTCAGCGGCGAGCGGCACGCCGTTTTAATCTGGATCGTGTGAATATTCACACGATCACCGGAAAAAGTATACACAAGGAAAAAGCAACGGTCAAGCGATATAAAGGAAAAATCTCCCGCCATGTACTATGGCGGGAGAATAATTCGCTGTGGCTTATTTTGCTGTTTTCACGCTTTTTCCGGATATACCTTCAAGCAAAGCGGCCACGGCCTGCACAGCCAATGCCGCAACGATGACCCCGGCGCCAAGGGCGGAACCTGCTATAGCGGACAGGGGGAGACTGAATCCGGCAACCAGAGCGGCTATAAAGCCCGCCGCCGCGGCGGCGGCAGCCACAAGAGCCAGGATAAAGACCTTTTTACCCATCAATCCCATGATCCCGGTCACGATACCCAGAATGGCGGCGGCAATCGCCAGTACGGCAGCCACGGCCCGGGCGCCCAGCTCCCTGGTGACAAGAGCGGAATTATCGGCGGAGAACTGCCGCGCGGCAGCCACGGCCTCAAACCCCCGGTCCAGATCCACCAGTGACGCATCCTTCATATAATTGAAGTCGGGCCCCAGCCGGTCGGCAATGCTGGTGAGCATGGCATTGCCGTTTTTGTCGTATACGGTTTCTGTGGCGGTCAGAATGGCAAGGCCCTCCGCAACCTGGGCGTTGCCGTCCTCAAAGGCCTTCAGCTGGGCTTTGCCGTCTTCAAGGGCCTGAGCGCCGGCTTCCAGCTCCTTTACGCCGTCGTCATAGGTCTTCTGCCCCTCGGCAAGCTGGGCCTCGGCGTCGATAAGGGCCTGCTCGCCCTCTTCCAGCGCCTTCTCTGAGGACTGCAGTTTCGCCATGCCTTTGGCAAATTCCGCCTCACCGGCCATCAGCTTTTTGTAGCCGGCTTCCAGCTCCGCGTCTTTCTCGGCCAGCAGGGCGGCGCTGGCATCCAGCGTGGCCTTTGCCTGGGCGAGCTGCTTTTCACTTTCGGCTATTTTGGCTTCTGCTGCCTTTGCCTCGGCCAGCTTCTGGTTATAAAGTTCCCACTTGGCAGCAAGCTCCGCCTCAGCGGCTTTGCCCGCCTCGTAGCTGGGCTTCATGGAGTCCAGATAGGCCTCGTTTTTGGCGATGGTCTTTTCGGCTTCGCTGATGTAGTTGGCAAAAATCGCCCCGGCCTGTTCAGCGGAGACGGTCTTGTTTTCCCCGTCAAGCCAGATATATTTGTCCAGCCCGGTCTTGGCCATCACAGGATTCACTCCGGCGATAATGGCGTTGAGCTGCTGGGTTTGCTCCTCGGGCAGTCCGCCGTATGCGTTCTTGGCGTCAATCAGCTGATTGTAGCTGCCGATGTAGCTCATCAGGGTATCTTTGCTGGCCTTAAAGGTCGCAAGATCCGCCTTGCCCTGCTCCAGGGCGGCCCGCCCCTGCTCATAGGCTTCCAGTTGAGGCTTGGCGGCGTCAAGCTGGGCCTGGCCTGCGTCCAGAAGCTTTTTGCTCTCGGCAAGCTGTGCCTGACCGGCCGCAAGCTGGGCCTTTCCCGCTTCCAGCGCCTTAAGCCCCTCGTTATACTGGGCAAGGCCCGCATCGTACTGGGCGTGGGCAGCGGAGAGCAGAGCGGCGTTTTCCTTATAGCTGGCCCAGCCTGCTTTCAGTTCCTTCTGCGCGTCTGCCAGTTTTTTCTCACCGGCGGCATAATCCGCATAGCCCTTTTCCAGCGTCTGCTGTCCGGCCTCATACTCCTTCTGCCCGTCCTCGAGAGCCTTGGCCCCGGCCTCCAGCTCCAGCTGCCCGGCTTCATAGTCCTTTTCGCCCTGGGCCAGAGCGGCAAGACCGTCGTTGTATGCGCTCTCGTTTTCCTTCAGCTGGTTCAGACCGTCCTCCAGCATTGCGATGCTTGCGTCAGACTCCTCGCCCTTCTGTTCCCAGTAGGCTTTGCAGTCCAGCATGTCCTTCAGCGTCAGCCCTCCCGCGCACAGCCCGAACAGGCTGGCAAGGATCAGCACGACGCTCAGGACCTTCACCGATGTTCTTTTCATGTTTTTTCCTCCCTTAACAGTTTTTACTCGGTTCCGGCTATCATCATACTAATGTTAAATTGTTAAAAAAGTGTTAACAACCGCATAAAAAGTGACGAAAAATCGAAAAAATCTATAAATTTGTACACTTTCGGGCAAAGTGTCAAAACAAAAACAATGCAGCTGTCAACTACGCGTAAAGTGTTGACCATCTCTTGACCGGAAGCGGCTTTCGGTGTATATTCTTCTATATATTATTAGAAAGGAGCGGCAATATGAACGCAGAATTGAGCCGTGATATAGATAAATTCATTGCGGAAAACGAAGAGGAGATATTCAGAAACATTGCCCGGCTGGTGGCCATCAACAGCGTGGAAACCGAGGCAAAGCCCGGCGCGCCCTTTGGCGAAGGCCCGGCCGCAGCCCTGAAGGAGGCGCTGGCCATGGCCCGGGAGCTGGGCCTGGACGCCGTCAACTGCGAGGATATGATGGGCTATGCCCAAATCGGGGAAGGGGAGGACTATCTGGCCACCATCACCCACCTGGACGTTGTGCCCACCGGCGACGGCTGGAGCAGCGATCCCTTCACCATGCGCGAGAGGGAGGGCTACATCATCGGCCGGGGCGTAATGGACGATAAGGGCCCCAGCGTGCTCTGCCTTTACGCGCTGAAATACCTGAAGGACAAGGGCGTGGCCCTGCGCTACCCGGTCCGGGCCCTGCTGGGCGTCAGCGAGGAGACCGGAATGCAGGATGTGGAGTACTATCTGGAGCACTACCGTGCTCCGCTCTTCTGCTTCAGCCCGGACGCAAACTTCCCCCTGTGCAACGGGGAGAAGGGCATTTACCACGGGCGCATGCTCTCAAACGTGCCCATGGAGAACATCGTGGATATCCGGGGCGGCTTTGCCCCCAACGCCGTGCCCGACAAGGCGGAGGCCTGGGTAAAGTCGGACAAGGCGCTGGAGAATACGGAGAGAGTCACGGCGGAGCAGACTGAAAAGGGCCTTTGGCACCTGACGGCCACCGGCCTGGGCGGACACGCCTCCCTGCCGGAGGACACGGTGAACGCCATCGGCGTGCTTGTCAACTACATTCTGGACAGCGGCATTGCCGGAGCGCAGGAGAGCCGCTTCCTGAAGGCCGTGTCCATGCTCAACGAGCATTATGACGGCCGGGGTCTGGGCGTTCAGGCGGACGACGGCCTGTTCAAGCCCCTGACCATCGTGGGCGGCGTCATCGGCGTGGAGAACGGCCGCATGTTCCAGACCGTGGACAGCCGCTATCCCACCACCATGAGCGGGGAGAAGATCGCCGCCATCATCGCCGAAAAGGTCGGCGGCGCGGCGGAAGTCACCGTGGAGAGCGACGCGGCCCCCTTCTACGTCAGCACCGATAAGCCGGAGGTACAGGTCTGCATCCGGGCTTATAACGAGGTCACCGGCGAGAGCGCCGAGCCTTACACCATCGGCGGCGGCACCTACGCCCGCCATTTCCCCAACGCCGTGTCTTTCGGCCCGGAGCACCCGGAGCGGCCCGCACCGGATTTTGCCGGCCCCATCCACGGCGTGGACGAGGCCGCCTGCAAAGCCTGGTTTATTGAGGCCCTGAAGGTCTATATCGTGGCCCTGATCGAGCTGCAAAAGGTGGATTTCTGAGCCCTGTGGCTCCCCTTGTCAGGGGAGCTGTCAGCGAAGCTGACTGAGGGGTAGTTTTCAGCCCGAAAGCCAGCCATCTAAACCGCTTTGCGGTTCAGGATGGTTGGCTTTTGACGCTCCCCCCCTGTTTTTAAGCAAAAAGTATATAATTGCAAAATAATACTACGCAATTACGAAAGGAAAACAGAAAAATTAAGATTATTTTTCTTCCAGTTGATACCAAAAAGACTTGACTTTTCCAGCGTATTGTTCGTATTAATGGTGTAGATGACGAGAAGATTTTTGATGATCAGGTCTATTCTGTAAATGCTGGCGGCGAGACCCCTGCTTTCGAGGGCGGAAACCCCACCCGCGACAAATGGGTGTTCAAGGGCTGGGATCCTGAAGTAGAGGATACTGTAACCGCTGACGTGACCTATGTTGCCCAGTGGGAAAAGGCCACCGCTAACAAGCCCACCAAGAAGATTACCGCGACTGACGTTAACAAAATGCAGATCCGGGCTTATGCAGTGGGCACAGAGATAATCCATCCCGGAAAAGAGATGTATTCTTCAACCCCGACCATCAAGGCCGCAGGCGTGGCTTATGAGATCGGTGCGATCGAGGGCAACGATGTTGACGGCTACACCACTACCGTCACCTTCCACTTCCTCTCCGGCGACAAGTTTGAAGCGGCTGCCAGAACTTCCTTCAATACCAACAAGAATCTCCTCGCTGTTTCCGGTTGGAAAGAAAACTTCGTCGGCGACTGGATGTATGCCTTTGGCAACGAGAAATTCGAGGCAGACCAGACTCTGACCCTCTACTGGGTGACAAGCGTCAATCCCTTTACCGGGAGGCTTACCGGCTCATGGCAGATACCCAGCACGGTTTCCGGCGGACTGACGAACAATATTACCTCTGCCGTTGCAAACCTTATCCATGCTTATCTGTATCTTCCCACCTCCACCGTGACCTATACCGACGGCGTTGAGGGTGTGGAGCTGTTCGCAGATCAGGTGTACACTGCCAACAACGGCAGCACTACTCCGGCCTTTGAAGGCACTCCCGAGCGCGAGGGCTATACTTTCGAGGGCTGGGATCCCAAAGTCGCAGAGACCGTTTACGAGGATGTCACCTATACCGCAGTAGGGGAGGCCTGAAGGGCGCGCGGCAAAAGTCCCCATCCTCCTCTGTCATTCTGAGGAGCGCAGCGACGAAGAATCCCGTGAACAGAACGCCAAGCGTAACCATCCGGGATCCTTCGCTTCGCTCAGGATGACAGCAATTTTTTGCTCCGACAGGCGGGCGGGGGCGAGCCCCGCCCCTACGGCCTGACCAAAACAGAACCGTAGGGGCGGCCCGCAAAAAAGGCTCCCCATTAGGGGGAGCTGTCGCTGAAAGCGGCTGAGGGGGGTACCACCGCGGTTCCGGCTTCCGACTTGCCCCTACCGTCATTTGCTTTGCAAATGCCACCTCCCCCTCCAGGGGGAGGCAAACCCCTCCGCCCCTTCGGGGCACCTCCCCTTTCAGGGGAGGCCTGAAGGGCGCGCGGCAAAAGCCCCCCCATCCTCCTCTGTCATTCTGAGGAGCGCAGCGACGAAGAATCCCGTGAACAGAACGCCAAGCGTAACCATACGGGATCCTTCGCTCATGCTCAGGATGACAGCAATTTTTTTGCTCCGGCAGGCGGGCGTCCACGCAGGGCCGCAATATGGCCTCCCTGTTCATCAAATCAGGCGGAAGCGGTCCGCCGGAAAATGGGAGACACTTTTTTACACTTTTTTAACCTTTGCCCTTTCCGGTGTTGTATAATCGTTGTATAATGTGATATAAAGTTTATTGACAGGTTTTTCAGCAAAGCATTGGAGGAAAAGAAAATGAGTAAACGCGCTCTTATTGTTGAGGATGACAGCAATATCGCCGAACTTCTGCGCCTGTATCTGGGCAAGGATGGCTTTGAGGTGATGATCGCCTCAGACGGCGGCAAGGCCGAAAGCAGCTTTGACCTTTTCGCCCCGGATGTGGTGCTGTTGGATATCATGCTGCCCGTGAAGGACGGCTGGCAGGTCTGCCGGGATATACGGAAGAAATCCTCTACGCCCATAATAATGCTTACGGCGAAGGGAGAAACTAACGATAAAGTAAACGGCCTGGAGATGGGCGCGGACGACTATGTCACCAAGCCCTTTGAGATCAAAGAGCTGCTGGCCCGGGTCCACGCCGTAATGCGCCGCAAGGATGGCGACGCTCCCGTGGATAAAAAGCTCACTTTCGACAAGCTGGTGATCAATCTGGACTCCTACGAGCTGATCGTGGACGGCAAAAAGATCGACACCCCGCCCAAAGAGATGGAGCTGCTGTTCCACCTGGCCTCTTCGCCCAACCGGGTATTCACCCGCAACCAGCTTCTTGACGAGGTTTGGGGCTTTGACTATTTCGGCGACTCCCGCACTGTGGACGTACATATCAAGCGTCTGCGCGAAAAGCTGGAGGGCGTGTCCGACAAATGGTGCCTCAAAACGGTCTGGGGCGTGGGCTATAAGTTCGAGGTCGTGGAATAAACCGTGAAGAGCATCTATCTTCGTAACTTCGTGGCTACCGCCGTAATGGTGACGGTGTGTTTTCTCATCATCGCGGTGGCCTTCGTGGGCATCGGACGCAGCTATATTATCGACGAATACCGGGACAATATGGAAAACAGCGCGGGGGAAGTCTCTCGTATGGCCTCCGCTATTGCCCAGAATGAAAGTCTCAACAGCTGGGCCCTGGGCATGAGTCTGAGCTCCATTTCCCATAGCACAGGAAACCACATCTTCATCACCGACACCGACGGCGTGGTGGTGGCCTGCTCCGACCGCACCATGATCTGCGAGCATATGGGCAGGCAGCTTTCCGACAGCGTGATGAGCCTGCTGAGGACCAGCGGAAAAATGGACCAGATCTCCAGTCTGGACGGCATGTACGCCAAGGAGCGCTTTGTGGTGGCCACCCAGATCATTGACGCCAAGGACAATGTGATCGGCTATGCCTTTGTCACCAACGTCATCGACAATATCCTGGGCGCCTGGACCACCTTCCTGGGCATCGCCGCCATCGTGGCCATGGGCGTCTTTGCCGCCGCGCTGCTGATGAGCCTGGTCTATTCCAAGCGCATGGCCCGGCCTCTGGACGAAATGGCCGCGGCCTCCCGGAAATTTGCCCGGGGTGATTTCTCCGTCCGCGTAAAGCAGCAGGAGGACCCCACCGACGAGATGGGCGCGCTGATCGAATCCTTCAACAAGATGGCCGACTCTCTGGAGAGCGCCGAAGCGCGGAGAAGCGAATTTATCGCCAACATCTCCCACGAGCTGCGCACCCCCATGACCACCATCGCCGGCTTTGCCGACGGCATTCTGGACGGCACCATCCCCAAGGAGGACGAGGAAAAATATCTCCGCTCTATCCGGGATGAGACCCGGCGGCTGTCCCGTCTGGTGCGGGATATGCTGGATGTGTCCCAGATGAAGGCCCGGGCGGCGGACCCGGCCCGGCGTGAGGTCTTCGACCTGACGGAACTGATTTTGCAGACCATGCTGTCTTTCGAATCCCGGGCCACCAAGAAAAATCTGGATGTGGACCCCCAGTTCCCGGATAACCACATCATGGTCCGGGCGGATAAGGATGCCATTACCCAGGTGATCTATAACCTGACCGATAACGCCGTGAAATTCGCCTCCCCCGGCAGCTGCATCACCGTGCGGCTGTTTAAGGACGGCGGAAAGGCTTATGTCTCCATCAAGGATTACGGCGAGACCATCCCGTCGGAGGATCTGCCCTTCATTTTTGACCGCTTCCACAAGTCCGACCGCTCCCGCAGCCTGGATAAAGACGGCGTGGGCCTGGGGTTGTACCTGGTGAAGTCCATCATCAACAGCCACGACGAGGATATTGCCGTAAAAAGTGAGGATGGCATGACAGAATTTGTATTTACGCTGCCTCTGGCGGAGTAATAAAAGAATAAGAGAATATTAGAGGATATCATATGAGCAATAATGATTGGTATAACGACGAGAGCTGGTACGCGCCTCTGGTCCCTAAAGAGGAAGAGCCCCTGCCCAAGCCGGCAAAGAAAAAGAAGAAAAAAATCAGAATCAGAGTGATCGGCGCGGTGTGCCTGGCCCTGCTGCTTCTCATTGGCACCTCCATTGCCTTCCGGGAGCCGGAAAGCAAAGAGCCCGGCAGCCCGGCGCTTCCCTCTCTGGAGGACAGCGACGATATGCCGGAAAACTGGCAGGATTTCTTTGACGACTATTATGAGTCGGTCCAGACCGACGTGGCGGAGATCAACATTCCCCGGGCGGAACTGCCCATCGACTTCCGTCTGGAACTTCAGGCCGCCCCGGAAGAGGAGCTGAGCCTTCAGGAGTTGTATCAGAACTGTTCTCCCTCCATCGTGGCAATCTCCGGCTATGTGGACGGCAAGAGCGCCTACAGCTGGGGCACCGGTGTAGTGCTGTCGGAGGATGGCTTGATTTTGACCAACACCCATGTGATCGAGGACTGCGACCGGGCCACCGTCACCCTCTATGACGACAGCGTGCACGAGGCTACACTGGTGGGCGCGGACGCCATCAGCGATGTGGCCGTGCTGAAGATCGAGGCCACAGGCCTGCCCGCCGCCAGCTTCGGCGACAGCGGCAGCCTTATGGTGGGCGATAAGGTGGCTGCCATCGGCAATCCCCTGGGCGAGACCTTCCGCATGACCCTGACTGACGGCATCATCTCCGCCATCGAACGGGGCATCAACTACAACGGGCACAGCATGACCCTGCTGCAGACCAACACCGCCCTGAACGAGGGCAACTCCGGCGGCCCGCTGTTCAATATGTACGGCCAGGTGGTGGGCGTCACCAACATGAAGATGATGTCCTCCTATTCCAGCATTGAGGGCATCGGCTTTGCCATCCCCTCCTCCACGGTGAAGAACGTGGTCAACGCCCTGGTGACCGAAGGTGAAGTGCGGGGACGGCCTTCCGTGGGCATCACCATCGGCGGTATTCCGGATAACGCCTCCGATTATTACAGCATCCCCGGCGGCGTGTACGTCTCCGACGTTACCGAGGGTTCCGACGCGGAGGCAAAAGGAATCCAGATAGGCGACATCATCACCCATGTGAACGGCCAGCCGGTCAGCACCGTGGACGAAGTGGGCGCCATCAAGAACCAGTTCAATGTGGGCGACGTCATGACCTTCACCATCTGGCGGGAGGGAGAGACCTTCGACGTGGACGTGGTGCTGATGGATACCAACGATATCTACGGAAAATAAATGAAAAAATACACTTTGTGGAAAGCAAAAAGCCAAGCTCGCAAGAGCTTGGCTTTTTGCTTATTTTGTACCCAAAAACAGGGATTCTTAAAAATTATTTAGATTTTAAGAAACTTAAAATACCCGGATTCGACTTGCTTCGACACGGCGGGCCGGGTATAATCAGGTCAGAAACACAAACGGCAGACAAAGCAGTGCCACTCCTCCTCACAGAGATGAGCAGTTACCGCAAGGCCGTTTTTCTCCAGAGCGGCGCGGACCTCATCCTGACGCCCCTCAATGATCCCGGAGGTGATGAACACACCGTCCTCTGCCATAAAGCTTCGCACAAAGGCGGACAGGGGAATGATCACATCAGAGACGATATTGGCCAGCACCACATCATAGCCCGTTCCCAGTTCCCGGCGAAGGCCGGCGTTGCCGGTGATATCTCCGGCGTAGACCGTGAACCGGTCCGGGCCGATGCCGTTGAGCGCGGCGTTGGCCATGGCCACGTCGGGAGCCTTGGGGTCAATGTCGCAGCCGGTGCAGCGCTCCGCCCCCAGCACAAGAGCGCCGATGCCCAGAATACCGCTGCCGCAGCCCAGATCCAGGATCTTCTTTCCCGGCCCGGCGTAATTCTCCAGAGAAGCCAGGCACATCCTTGTTGTGGCGTGACTGCCGGTGCCGAAAATCAGCCCCGGGTCCAGCCGCAGGGGCAGCCTGCCGTCCTCCGGCACAGCCTCCCACTCCGGGACTACCACCAGCTTTTCTCCTACCTCGATGGGCTTGTAATATTCCCGCCAGTTGTTCTCCCAGTCGCTGTCTGCCACATAGGATATCCCGACATCCTCGTAGGCTGAGCGGATGCGGTGCAGAATGTCCCAGCCCTCTTCATCGTCGGACAGATAGCACTTTATCCGGCAGACGCCTTTGAACTTGTCCTCCAGCTCCTGGTCCACATAGTCCCAGTACTGGTGGTTGTTTTCGAGAAAATCCCGGAAGTCCGATTCGTTCTCGATCACAAAGCCTCCCGCCCCCATGGCGGCCATGGCCTCGCAGCGTTCGTCGATCAGTTCCTCCGGCGTGTTGACACAGACTTCGATCCAGCGCATACATTTTCCCTCCTGTGTTGTTGAGCTTATTGTAACGCCTGGGGGAGAACTTGTCAAAGGAAAAGAAAAGATTACAAAATAAGTTCTGAAGATTTACAAATAAATATAAAAAAGTTACAATTTACCATTGCTTTGTGACAATAGATGTGATACCTTACATTTGAGCAGTTAAAAAAATTTTATCATATATGATTTTCCGTTTGGGAGTGAACAGCAAACGGGAAAAGCATTCAATAATCAGGAGGTTATGAAATGAAAAGGGTTCTGTCAGCACTGCTTTGCATTTTGATGATCGTGTCCGTGTTTGCCTCGGGCACAACCGCCTATGCAGACAAGGGCAAAGAGTGGACTATGGAGGAAGCGAAAAAGGTTTATGAGAGGACAACTTATTTCGACCATATCGATATTCGCGTGGCCGGAAATCTGACCATAGACGGTGTGGATACGCCGATCACCGTTTCTTATCCCCGCGTGGAGGTTTACACGAAGGATAAGGAAGGAAACTATTTCAAGTCGGATAGCTGGTCCTTCCAAAACCAGGAAAAGTATGAGTGGCGGAAGACCGGCCTCAGTATACCCAAGGACGCTAAAGTGGTCCTGACCTGCGATATCACCATCAACAATGAAGAGAAGAAGGATCTGCAGTTCACTTTCCAGGGCGAGGATGATTTCATCAGAGCCATCTACATCTGCGATGGTCACCAGGGTCTGGATTTTGATGTGGACGAAGAGCAGATCAAGGAAGAGTACTTCTATCAGGTCAGCTACGAGTGGACCGGTCTACCCGCCGGGCTTGCCCAGGTTCCCACAGACAGCAATCATTATCAGGCAAATGAACAGGTCACTGTGGACACCACTTTCCCAAAGGACAGAACCATCCTGGACGGCGAGGATGTATACACCTTCTCCGGCTGGACCGAATATGAGCCTAAGGGTGGCAGCCGGATACAGCTCAACGGCGCGGCAAGCTTTGCCATCACTGCCGACACCGTGATCTACGGCTCCTGGAGTAAATACACTCCGCCCACCACCGAGCCGGGCAGCATCACCATCACCAAGAGCTTTGCGGGTCTTCCGGAGAACCTGCGTCCTGTCTCTGTCAGCTTCAGCGTCACCGGACCCAATGAATTCAGCACCACGGTAACGCTCAACGCGGAGAATCAGTGGAGCAGCACCATAAGCGGCCTGAGCGAGGGGTCTTACACCATCACTGAGGGTGCGGCCGATGTGGACGGCTATGTCTACGCCAGCAATTTCACCGGCGGCAGCACCACCGTGACCCTGACAAAGAGCGCCCTTGACACGGATACCAACAAGTACACCGTATCCTCCGAAAGGGCAGCCTTTGAGAACACTTATACCAAGCTGGGCAGCCTGAAGATCGCCAAGACCTTCGGACCGGACAGCGAGCTGAACAAGGACAGCGCGAATATCGGCAAATTTGTGTTCTCTGTAGCCGGCCCCGACGGTTTTGAGACGCGTACGATAGAGCTGCCCATCGCAAGCTCTGAAACGCCTTGGGAATTCACGCTTGAGAACCTGCCCGCAGGCGATTATACCGTCACCGAGGATCCCACCTCAGCTGCCCGGGATAGCTACAATCTGACCATCAACAGCGCTGGGGCAGAGGACGATAAAGTTACTGTTTCCGTAAATAACGGCAGCACAGCCGAGGCAAAAATCACCAATACTTACACCAAGAATATCAGTGGGGAGATCCACAATCCCGCCAGCTTCAAGATCGTCAAGATCGACGGGCAGGAAAACAAGCTCTCCGGTGCGGAGTTCACCCTTTACGATGAAGACGGCAGTGTGGTAAGCACCCAGACCACCGACAGCAAGGGCGAGGCAGTTTTCGGCGGCTTCACCAAGGCGGCAGAGTACACCCTGAAAGAGACCAAGGCCCCCGAGGGCTATGTGGCCACGGAGCAGAGCTGGACCGTCACCGTCAAGCTGAAGGACGGCGATCCCACCATCCAGATCAGCGAGGACGGCAAATTCTGGAACAAGATATACAACTGGGTCGTCAGCAGCGATCCTAAAGACGTGGACGGCGTGCTGACCGTGACCAACGCGCGGCAGACCGGCTCCCTCGTCATCACCAAGACCGTGGAGAACAACAAGAAGCTGGGGCCCGAGGCTGAGGAATACAGCTTCAGCCTGACCATCGGCAATGAGAAGCAGACCTTCACCCTGAAGGCTGGGGAGAGCAAGACCATTGAAAATATCCCCTATGGCACTGCCTACAAAGTGCTTGAAGAAGTGAGCGAGGACGCCTCCTGGAATGTGGTTTCTCCTGTTGGCGGAAAATCTGAGGGCACCATCAGCCAGGAGAAGACTACGGTCGACTTCGTCAACCGCTATGAATACGCCGATACGGCTGAAATGGTGGTATTCTCCGCTGTGAAGCAGAGCAGCAAGGACGGCAAGGCCCTGGCCGGTGCGGAGTTCACCGTGTATTCCGACAAGGAATGCAAGACCAGCGTGGCAACCGCCACCACCGACGCCAACGGCAAGCTGGCCTTCGGCTTCAAGAGCGCGGGCAGCTTCTACCTGAAGGAGACCAAGGCCCCCAGCGGCTATGTCCTCTCTGGCAAGGTTATTGAGCTTACCGTCGCCAACAAGGGCTATGCTGTGGACCGGGTGGAGAATGAGGATCAGACCGACACGACGACGATCGTCCCCGTGCTGGAGCTGACTGTCAAGGGCGCAGAGCTGCTCACTGGCTCCACCAGCGTGTTCCTCCTGGAAAACGACCCGGAAAGCTATATTGACATCACCGTCAACAAGCTCTGGAAGAACGACAAGGAAGCGGGCAAGCGGCCCGAGACCATCACCGTCACCCTGTACAAGGACGGCGTGAAGTACGACAGCAAGACCATCAGCGAAAAGGATAAGTGGACCTGCACCTGGAAGAACCTGCCCAGCCAGTACAAGTGGACCGTGGATGAGAGCAATCTGCCCGCGGGTTACACCAAGAGCATCAGCCAGAAGGGCAACACCTTCACCATCACCAACACCTACAGCTCCATTCCCGGTACCGGCGACAGCAGCGCACCCATCCTGTGGGCCCTGCTGGTGTTGACCACCGCCGCCGGCGCGGTGCTGACCATCCGGAAGCTCCGCAAGGAAAAGGGCTGATCGCCCAAGGCGATAACACAATAAAGAAGCACTAAAGCACTCCCTCTGTGAGAGACAGCGAAAGCTGCCAATCACAGAGGGAGTATTTTCTTTAACCGTAATGCTCTGACATGTAGAGGCTTAACCGGCTCTGAATTTGTCCGGCAGCTTCCCCGGCAGATTTTTGACCGCTCAGGAAGGCATTGATCTCGTTTTGGAGTACTTCTGTCACCGCCTCGTCCCGGAGAACCAGCTGATCCGTATTGCAGACCAGCTCCCGGATCACAGCGGCGTCCCTTTCATTGAAGGATTCATAGGTGCTCACATTGCTTTGGGGCCGGTGAAGGCTGTTTTCCACCGCCTGTTCAAAGCTGTCCCGGAAAACGGGGATGCCCTCGGTCAGGTAAGGCTCATCCCCGCCCCGCATAAAGGTCTTGACAAAGCGCCATGCGCCGTTTCGGTTTTCACTGGAAGCCATGATGCCCAGGCTGGTGTTGCAGCCCGCGGTGTGCATCAGGTCGTTTCCCAGCCACAGCTCGCCGGTGCGCCCTGTCCCGCCCGGCGGCAGCAGCTTCATAAAGTAGGTTCCGGTCCCGGAAGAGCCGGGGAAGCCCAGAACCACCGCCTCATCCGCAAAAAGCAGCCGGGGGTAAAAGCCCGCATCGGCGGCATAGTCATAGGAGAGCAAAAATTCGCAATCTCCATCGGAAAAGGTACCGGACACAGCCGCCGAAGAGGCACACCGCTTCAGAAGCTCCAGCCAGCCTATAAATTCCAGACTGTCAAAGCGGCAGCTGGCGGTGCTGCGGTCCATGAACTCCGCTGTGGCCGCCCAGGAAAAGAGGAGGACAATTTCCTCCCGGGTGAGACGCAGCGCCGATTCCGTTTCGTCCATCGCCGCAATGGCCCGCTCCACGGTCCATTGGTCAGGATTGATGCCCAGATGCTCCGCGCCCAGCATGGTCAGCAGCGTGAATTTGTCCGTGTACTCGTACAGTCCGCCACCCTCGGTCAATGCGGCAAACAGACCGGGGATGAAGTCCTCCCGGCGGATGTCGGGGTCGGCGTCAATATAAGGGAGCAGATCCACCAGCAGCTCTTTGTCCACCGCGCCGGGCGGGAGCAGGCTGGTGTCCAGCACGTCAATGTCATTGGATGTGGCCAGTTCGACCATCAGGCGGTTTCGCTCCGCCTCATCGTGCCAGACCGTGGACTTGATGACGATCCGGTATTCCGGGTCCGTCTGATTAAAGCGCATCACCGCGTCAAGAAGTGTCTCCGGGCAGGTGTACTCCGTTTCGTTGAATTCGTAGCCATAGGCAGAGGCGTCGGCAAAGCAGCCGAGAGTCAGCGTTTTCTTCACCGGCACCATGCCTGGGCTGACCTTTACCAGCTTACCGCCAGCCAGATAGTACAGTTCGCCCAGGGAATTTTCCAGACCCTCATAGGCGCTCCACAGCGTGCTGTATTCCAGCGCCACGTCCATCCAGTGGAAAACCGGGCTCATGGCGCCGCTGGCCGGGTCAAATTCGTACAGTACCCTCTCTTTTGTCACAAGAAAGCGGCCGCGGCTGCTGTTGTAAACATTGGCCTGAAAAAGCGCCTCCAGCGGTTCCCCGCACTGGAGCGTGGCCGGGTCCAGCGCGCACCAGCCGTCCCGGGTGTCCACATAGAGCCGGTCTCCAATGCGGACATTAGCGCAGTTGCCCTCCAGTGGAAGGTCGACTTGGCCGGTCACCTGTGCATCCCGGCTGATGACGCGCACCCGCTCGTCGTCGTTCAAAATGGCCCGCTCCCCGTCCAGGGCGATCATGCCGCTGAAGTAAGGGTCGTGGCCCGTGCTGTCGCTGCGCCAGAAATCCATGCGGGTACAAGTCTGCCCGCCGTTCGCCGGGTCCAGCACGATCAGATAATAGTGCTGCCTGCGAGTCAGGTTCATGGTCGCCAGTTCCTCGTCGGAATAACCCTCGAACAGCCGCACCCAGACAGCGCCCTGCGCCGCGGAAAAGGCGTCCACATAGGGATATTTTGCCTCTCCCGTGTCCAAAATCCAGCTTTTCCACTGTGCTGTGAGCGTGTCATAGCGCAAAATGGCAAAGCCGCCTTCCCTTGTCTCTGCGTGAAAGTACAGGCAGTCCTCCACACGCTGAAGGCCGCGCAGATTCTGAAAGCCCTCGGGCACAGGCAGCTCCGTTGTGATCCAGCCCGGCTCCGTCTCCGCGCAGGCCTGGGGCGTTTCTATCACGAGAGGGGATGCTTCGCTGGTCTCTTGCGCCGTTTCCGCCTTTCCGCAGGCGCTGAGCTGCGTCAACAGGGAAAGGGCAAGGAGAATAATGAGTCCTCTGCTTATCTTTTTCATGGTTTTCTTACCCGATGTAGATGTCGCAGAATGCGTAAGGGTTTTCAAAGTCGCTCTGCCGGACGGTGTTGCCTGTGGGCGCCACGATCAGACCGCGGGCGATCCGCTCCATGTTCTCCATGCTGTCGTAGCCCCGGACGCCGATGATCCAGCCCTGTTCCGGGTGGAACAGGATCACAAAATTCCCCGTGGGAAACTCTGTTTGCTCTGCGTCAATGGCGTGGGTGGCCTGAGCGCTAAACTTTAAGACCTGCAGCTCGCCCCAGGTCTCCTGATGGATCTCCTCTGGCTGAAAACCCAGCAGGAGCATGGCGCCCCCGTCCACAAACTGGGAGGCGTACAGCACATCCACCACGCAGGAGGGCATATAAATATCGAACTGTTCGTTGTAGAGCTCTCTGCCCTCCACCAGCTGGGTCCAGTCCGCCGCCCACGATGCCGGGTACCAATAGTCGTCGTTGGGCGCCCAGGTGGTTTTAAAGTGGACCTCCAGACATTCCTCCGGCCCCGCAAAGGTAAAAACGTATTCGCTGTTCCATTGGATGCTCTGGTCCTCAAAATGGACGGTAAAGCTCTCTTTGCTGCTGTGCCCGCTGATTTGAAACAGGCCGAGAGCATAGGCGCTGACGGTAAAGAGGGAGATCAGGATTGCGGCCACCAGAATGGTGCTCCACAGTCTGCGGCGGACATGGGGCGGGCTCTGGGACGCCTCATCGTAGCCCAGAAAAACCTCCGCCTTATGGACATTCTCCGGGCGGATGCCCTGCATGGCATCCAAAAGCATATCGGCATTCAGCATAAGTTTTCCTCCTGTAAATACAGCTTCAGTTTCTCGCGCAGCCGGAAGAGCGTGACCTTCACCTTGCCCTGGGTACAGCCGCGCTTTGCGGCGATCTCCGCCACCGGCGCAAGGAACCAGTAGCGGGAAATGAAGAGGATCTGCTCATTTTCCGGCAGACTGTCCACAAAGCGGTCTATGGCCTGCGCCAGTTCCTTTGCCTCAATCTCCCGTTCCGGATCGGACGGCCCGGACACGCAGCCGCCCAGCTCGTCCAGAGCCAGGGGGATCTCTCCGCCGCCCCGCTTCAGGCTGTGTTTTGCCCTGCAGCGGTCCAGCGCCAGATTTCGGGTGATGGCCCCCAAAAATCCGGACAGCGCAGAGGGGCGCTCGGTGGGCATGGCGTTCCAGGCCCGAAGCCATGTGTCGTTCACACATTCCTCCGCGTCCTCGTTGCTTGCGCAGATATTGTAGGCGATCCGGTGGCAGTATCTGCCGTACTTGCGGTCCGTTTCCGCTATGGCCTGATCGGAACGCTGCCAGTACAGATCGACAATGGCTGAGTCTTCCATAGGCACCTCCTTGCGTCTCACCTGTATATACGGAAAGCATTTGGAAAGGTTACAGGAAAAAAGAAAAAAGAAAGAAAAAAAGGACCTGCCGCACAGCGGCAAGCCCATGATTCACTTCTCCAGACGGTAGGAATTGATGGCGACAATGTCGGGCTTCAGCCGGGAGAGGGGACGCTCACTGCTGCCCACAAAGCGAAAGCCGCATTTTTGAATCACCCGGTTGCTGCCGGTGTTTTCCCGGACCGCCTCAACGATAATGGCGCTGTAACCGCAGGCGAAAAGCTCCCGGATCACGGCCTGAAAGGCCTCCGTCATGTAGCCCTGGTTCCAATAGGCCCGGCCGGAGCAGTAGCCGATGACCGGGGTGTCGTCCACAAAGCCCACCACGTCGAGCATACCCATCAGCGCACGGTCCGCCTTGCGCTCAATACCGTAGCGAAAGCAGTCCTCTTTTTCGTATTCCGCAAGCCAGTAGTCCATGATGCTCTGGGTCTGCTCAGTGCTCTCATGGGGGTTCCAGGTCAGGTACCGGGTCACTTCCGGGTCACTGGCCCAGCCGTCGTAAATTGCCTGCACGTCGTCAGGCCGCAGCGCTCTCAGACGCAGCCGTTCGGTCTCCAATTCTCTCATGATGTTTTCCTCCTTCCGGTATGAGAAGTATACAGAAAAACACAGGAAAAGTCAAAAAAAGTTTCCGCAGCCGCCGGGGGAGCGGGACTGCGGAAACTTTTTTTACCTTCTTTTATGCAACGTATTTTTCAAACCAGGCGCTGAGGGTGTTCTCGTCAAGACCCAGACCGTCGGCCATAAAGGCCACGGCTTCGTTGAAGTTCATGCCGTTGAGACGCTCATAGTTGGTCACAACTCTGTTGTGGATGGGATTTTCGCCCATGTTGCGGCCTTCCATATAGCCGCACTCATAGCACATCATCAGGTCATATTTTCTGTGGTTGTCTTTGGTCATCTCATGTCCGCAGCGAGGGCACTTCATGTTTTATTCCTCCCGTTTTTCAAATCAGGCGACAGCTTTTGCTTGCCTGTTAGTTATTTAACTTACAATCATAATATAGCACTTGGGGCGGCGGAATGCAATTCGCAAATCGACAAAAAATTAGCAATCTTTCCGGCCCGGCGGCGCTGTTTTTGTACATCCCACACAAAAACCTCAAAAAGGATTTGTATATTGCGCTTGCAAAAGGCGATCGTCCGTTGTAAAATCCAGGGGAGAGGTGTGGTGACAATGAAGCCGGAGATCTTGTATCAGGACAGACATATTGCCATAGTGGTCAAGCCGGCCGGAGCACTGTCCGAGTCTCCCGGGATGCCGGAGCTGCTCCGGGACAGCCTGGGCGGGGATTTTTTCTGCGTTCACCGGCTGGACGCCGGGGTAGGCGGCGTGATGGTCTATGCCCGGACCGGGCAGGCCGCCGGAAGACTCTCCGCCGCCGTGGCGCAGAGGAGCTTAACAAAGGAATATCTTGCCGTCGTACAGGGCCGCCCCGCCCAGGACAGGGGCGTGCTCCGTGATTTGCTCTTCCATGACAAGGGAAGAAACAAGACCTATGTGGTGGACCGTATGCGCAAGGGGGTAAAGGAAGCGGAGCTGGAGTATACTGTAATTGGCTGTGTGGATGACATCTCACTTCTGCGCATCTGCCTTCACACCGGCCGCTCCCACCAGATCAGGGTGCAGTTTGCTTCCCGGGCCCTGCCCTTGCTGGGGGACGCCCGCTACGGCAGCAAAATCAGGAACTGCGGCATAGCCCTCTGGTCGGAGAGATTGTGCTTTCCTCACCCCATCACCGGAAAAACCCTGGATTTCCGGCAGGCTCCTCCGGAGATTTTCCCCTGGACGGAATTTACTGTCAGTTTTTTTGCCGAATAACAACAGAAAAAGGACAGACAAGACGGGCTTTGCTCGTCTTGTTTTGCTAAAAATTTTTTCCCCGGTTGTACCGGGGGATAAACTGTGTTATCATCAATTACAATGATAATATAATGGGTAGGAATCGGGTTTTATGAGCGTTTCCAATATTATCTCTCTTTTGGGCGGCGTTGCGCTGTTCCTGTTCGGCATGACGCTGATGGGTGAGGGCCTGAAAAAGGTGGCCGGAAATAAGATGGAGCTGGTGCTCTACCGTCTTTCCAGCACGCCGCTGAAGGGCGTTTTCCTGGGCACGGCCGTCACCGCCATCATCCAGTCCTCATCGGCCACCTCCGTTATGGTGGTGGGCTTCGTGAACTCCGGCATGATGAAGCTGGAACAGGCCGTGGCCATTATCGAGGGCGCCCTCATCGGCACCAGCGTCACCGGCTGGATCATCTGCCTGTCCAGTGTGGACGGCAGCGGCTGGGTCTCTTTGCTCTCCACCTCCACCCTGACCGCCGTCGTGGCGGTGATCGGCATTATCCTGCGCATGTTCTCCAAAAAACAGCAGCACTGGCATGTGGGGGACATTCTGCTGGGCTTTGCGGTGCTGATGTTTGGTATGCAGAGCATGAGCGGCGCGGTCTCCCCCCTGCGGCAGAGCCCGGAATTTATCCATCTGCTGACCACATTCTCCAATCCCATTTTGGGCATCATCGTGGGTATGGTCTTCACTGCCGTGCTGCAGAGCGCCTCTGCCGCTGTGGGTATCTTGCAGGCCCTGTCCATGACGGGGGCCGTCACCTTTGCCACCGCCTATCCCCTGATTTTGGGTATCGCCATCGGCGCTGCGGTGCCTGTGCTGCTGTCCGCCCTGGGCGCCAAGACCGAGGGCCGGCGCACCGCCTTTTTGTATCTGGTGATCGAGATCGCCGCAGTCGCGGTCTGCTCTGTTTTGTATTACGGCCTTTCTGCCTTTATTGATCTGGGACTGTCCGGCCTGGTGATGAGCCCGGTGAGCATTGCCCTGGTCAACTCCGTGTTCCGCGCCCTCAGCGTGGCCCTTCTGCTGCCCTTCAACAAGCTGCTGCTTTCCTTCGTGGAAAGGATCGTCAAGGTCAGCGAGGAGGAGCGCAGCGTGAATGCCTCTCTGGACCGGCTGGATGAGCGTTTCCTGGCCCACCCGGCCCTGGCCATCGAGCAGAGCCGCCTGACCGTGAACGACATGGCCGACGCCTCCAGAACAAACTTCTTCTCCGCGCTGAATCTGCTGGCCCATTACAGCGAGGAGGGCTTCCGCCGGGTGGAAAACGGCGAAAATAAGGTGGATGAATATGAGGATAAGATCGGCACCTATCTCATGGGCATCAACGCCAATGAGCTGGACACGGTGCAGAACGAGAACCTGTCCAAGTATCTGCACACCCTCAGCGATTTTGAACGTATCAGCGACCACGCCATGAACATTGCCGAAGCCGCCCGGGAGATTGCGGAAAAGAAGCTGAATTTCTCCGAAGAGGCCCGCCGGGAGTTGTCCGTACTCTCCACCGCCGTCAGCGACATGGTCACGCTGTGCTTTGAATGTTTCAAGAGCGACAATGTGGAAGACGCATTTCGGGTGGAGCCCTTTGAGGAGCGGATCGACATCCTCTGCGACGAGATGAAGCTGCGCCATGTGGACCGGCTGCAGAACGGCGTCTGCTCTCTGTCCCAGGGCTTCGTGTTCAACGACCTGGTGACCAATCTGGAGCGCGTGGCGGACCACTGCTCCAATATCGCCATCGCCATGATCGAGCTGCGGGCCGACACCTACGACACCCACAGCTATGTGATCAATCTGAAAGAGCTGCACTCCCACCGCTTTGATGAGTATTACGAGGAGTACAGCAAAAAGTACGAGATATAATGCCGGAACGAATGATCCCCCGTGCAGAAACCTCTGCCCGGGGGTTCATTATTGCGGCTATCGGTTTACATAATATTATACGACTTACCCGTTGAACCCTGTGTCCGGGTCAAAGGCGCAGGAACTGAAGACGCAGGAGACGGCGGACCGGAAATCGTCCAGACTGCGGGATTTGTTCAGGGCCTTAAATTCTTTTTCGCTGCCGGGGAACATCCAGATCATGTAATACCACAGCTCCTTCATCCTGGCCATGGCATAGTGGGGACTGAGCCCGGAGGAGAGGGCGTCATCCAAGAGCCTGTCGTGAAATTCCCGAAGCTCAAAGCGCGAAAGGGGAGGGCCGCCCTTCAATACCCGAAACAGCGCGGGATTGGCCGCCGCGCCCCGGCCCAGCATCACCCGGGAAATCCCCGGCACCTGCGCTGTCAGGGAGGCCATGTGCGCGGCATTAAAGATGTTGCCGTTATAGCAGACCGGGAAAGGGCAGTTTTCAAAGGCCCGGGCGAAAGCCTCCCGGTCAGGCTTGCTTTTATACAGGCCCGCCCGGTCCCGGGCATGGACGATCAGCTCACAGAGGGGATAGCGCTTGTAAACGTCCAGAATGGCGGGAAACTCATCGGTGCTGTTCATGCCCATCCGGGTCTTGACCGAGACCTTTACCGGAACGGAGGAAAACACCCGGTCCAGAAAGGCGTCCAGAGCGTCCAGATCCGCCAGCATCCCAGCCCCCTTGTGCTTGGATACCACCGTGCCCGAGGGGCAGCCCGCGTTCAGGTTGACCTCCTCATAGCCCAGCTCCCGCAGCTGCCGGGCCACAGAGAGAAAGGCCTCCGGACTGTTGGCTAAAATCTGGGGAACAAGGGCGATGCCCCGGTTGTTGTCCGGCAGCACGTCCCGCAGGTGTTTGAGCCGGAAATTGCCCTGACTGTCCGGGGCGATAAAGGGCGCGTAATATTTGTCCGCGCCGGGAAACATTTCCCTGTGTATCCTGCGGTAGGAGACGCCGGTCACGCCCTCCATGGGCGCAAAGCTGAGAATCATGGTTAATCCCGCCTTTCTTCGGATACTATACAATAAATTCCGCGTAAAGAAAAGAAAAAACTGCTTTTCGTACTTGGATTATTCATAATTAGGCTATATAATTTAAAGCATGAATGATGTTGGAGGAATGGACCTTGAAGCACCCAGCCCTGGTCAGCGTCCTGGCCGTGGCCCTTGCCGTCGTCAGTGTGCTCACGCTTCTCTCGGGAGCCATCTGCGTGGGAAAAGCGGTAAAGGATAATAATGAAAATTTGGGACAGATCGACCTGCTGTCCGAAAAGACGGATAACGCCGCCCTGCTCCTGCGCCAGCTGGAGGAGGGCAAAGGGGACTTTGAAAGCACGGACCTGAGCCTGTCGGAAACCAGGGACCAGTACAACCAGGATATGTCCGATTTCCGCACGGAGCTGGCCACCCACACCGCCACAAGAGCCGGACTGGTGCTGGGCCGAAGTGCTCTGGGTACGGCCTCCGCGGCACTGAAAAGCGGCCGGGAGCAGTATGAGCAGGGCCTTGCCGCCTATGAAGAGGGGGCCGCGGCCTTTGACGAGCTTTACCAGCAGTATCTGGCGGCAAAAGAGGGCCTGGAGCTGGGCTGGGCGGCCTATTACGAGGGCGTGAAGCAGCTGGAGGAAAATTCGGCGGAGCTGGACGCCCAGCGGCAGAAGGTGGAAGCCATGCTCACCGCCATCAGTGCCACAAAAGAGACCATCAGCCAGCTGAAGGAGCTGATTGCCTCCCTGGAGGAGCAGCTGCCAGAGGATCAGGAGGCTATGGAAGCCAAGCTGAAGGAGCTGGAGGACCTGATCAACGAGCTTTCGCCCAAGCTCAGCGAATACGAAAAGCAGCTGCTGCTGTATAACGCGGCCTGCGCGCTGGTCGAGGAGGCCGACAAACTGATGGCCCGGCTCATTGAAGAGGGCTACAGCGAAGAGGAGGTTCAGGCCAAGGCTGACGAGCTGTGTATGGAGGCCTTCGGCATGAGCTATGAGGAGCTGAAGCTCTGGCTGGAAGAAAACCAGCCGGTCCTGGACGAGGAAAACCAGGAGATCCAGGAGGACCGCATCCAGATCGAGCTGACCCAGGAGCAGTACGAGGCCCTGCTTAAGCTGCTCAACGAGAATAAGGACCAGCTCCAGAAAGCCAAAGAGGCGCTGGAAGCGGCGGAGACGCAGCTGGCTGAACAGGAAGCGCAGCTTCAGGCCGCGCTGGCCGCCATGGAAGAGCCGGCAAAACAGCTTGCCCTTTTGAAAGCCCAGCTGGAAGAGGGGCAGAAGCAGCTTGAAGCGGGCGAGCCCGCCATTCTGGAGGGAAAAGCCCAGATGGACGCAGCCAAGGCCGGGCTGGACGCGGCCAAGACCGCCCTGGACGAGGGCGAAAAGCAGATGAACGCCGGCTGGGGCCAGATGGCCGCCAAGGAAAAGGAACTGGAGGAGCAGGCAGAGGAGCTGAAAGCGGAAAAGGAACGGCTTGAGGGCGTATACGCGGATATCGGCGCCATGGAGGACAGCGTTGACGGCTATGAGAGTCTGGAAGACAGAACCGCCTCCGCAAAGGCCGCATTGATGGCCTATGAGGGGATCGCCCACAGCGTGGGCCAGGGCGGCGAGCTGATCGCTTCGGCCAACGCGGAGCTGCAGGAGATGCAGGCAAATGGGGAAAAAGCGTACCGGGGAAGGCTTGTCATGAGCATCCTGATGATCCTCAGCGGCGTTTTCGGCATTCTCACCGTACTGATTGCCTTTGAGAAAATCCGCTGCCGCGGCCTGTGGCTGTTCGTGCTGGCCGCTGCGCTGCTTGCGGCGGTCAGCGAGCTTTGCAGCCTGCTTCTGGGCCGGGGCCTGCTGTATACGGCCATCTTTGTGGTGATCTTCGGCATTATTCTCCTGCCGCTGACGATAGAACGAAAAAAGGAAAAAACAAAACAGAGCTGAGAAATCAGCTCTGTTTTGTTATAAAAATGCGCTGGTGAAAAGACTGTTTTGTCCTCGAGTCTATGTTTTCCCTACTATTGGAGTGTAGGGCTCTATACAAGAACAAAAGGAGGTACATGAATGGAAGACTCCGATATTGTTGACTTGTACTTCTCACGCTCGGAGCGGGCGATCCAGGAGACCGGCAGCAAGTATCACGCCTATCTGACACAAATTGCGTTTAATATTCTGCGCAGCCGATCAGATACAGAGGAAATAGTCAATGACACCTATTTTGCAGCATGGAATTCAATTCCGCCTGCAAGACCCAACAGTCTGAAATACTATCTTTCTCGAATTACCCGAAACCTTTCGCTTACCAGACTGGACTATCTGCTGGCCGGCAAGCGCCATGCTTTGGAGGTCGAGCTTGACGAGTGTGTACAGTACGGGCAGGACCGCGGGGAAAATATGTGTGAGGACAGAGAATTGGCAGCCATACTGAACAGCTTTCTCGGCTCTCTGGACCGAAGAAGCTGTGCGATATTTCTTGCACGATATTATTATGGTTATCAGATCAGTGAGATTGCAGAAAAATATGATCTGTCAGAGCGGCAGGCAAAATATTCTCTCTCAAAGAGCAGGGCTGCTCTGCGTACAACTCTTGAAAAGGAGGGGGTCTGAAAATGACAGGGAAAAGGCTTTTGAATACATTATCTTTTGCAGACGAAAAATATCTTGCTCTCGTTGAATCAGAAATTGCGGGAAAAGCAGTACATGTCAAAGCTGCACGCAAAAACCGTTTTTACCGCAGGCGTCTTTGCACAGTCGTGCTTGCTGCCATACTGATTTTGGCACTGAGCGTCACAGCTTACGCAGTCGTATCAGTCAACCGCCAGCGCCAGGAGGAATTGAGAGACAGTCTGGGCGCGGAAGAAAAAGCTCCGGCTTATGTGGAATACCAGGTAAGCGACGAGACCGCGCCGGGGATTACGCTGCTCTCCGCAGTCAACAGCGGAGAATACCAAAGAGTATATACAGCAATATGTCCGGTGAGTGCTGAGGAATTAAATCTGGATGTCCAACAGCCATATGAATTTTCCATAGATGGGGGCGAGAATTGGCTTTCTGCCTTTGTTGTACCGGATTCTTATGATGAAGAGAGCCAAAGTCTGGTGCTAAGCTGCGGCTTTCATACAAACGGGCTTTCTGCAGGAACAAATATTGATTTACAGATCCGGCTTCCCTTTACTGACCCAGTTCGGGACTATGGGAAAATAAGCCTTTCGATAACAGACCCGGATATGCGCCTTATATGCTTTGCAAAGCCTGTGGAGGCGGTCTTTCCTGTTACGGGGCAGACAGTATACCTTCAGGGGGTAGAGCTGAGAGGAGAGTGTGCTGTATGGATACTGAAAACAGAGAATACAGAGGACTTGTTTGGACAATATAATCGGGAATGGGCAAACTATACAGATGAGCTGGTGCGTACAGCAAAGCTTGAACTATCCAACGGGAGCAGCGTCAGCTGCAGCGGAGTACTAACCTTTGAAGAGAAAAGCGGAGCGCTTTATCTGAACGCTCCCTATCAGGAAAAAATCATTAATACGGCTGATGTGGTGAGTATCCTTATTGCCGAAGCCACAATCACGGCAGAAAGTTTCGGCGGATAAAAAAAATTCATCCTGAGCATTGCTCAGGATGAACTTTTTTATTCCCCGTAGCCCATGGGGTTCTTCCTCTGCCAGGCCCAGGTGTCGCGGCACATGTCCTCCAGACCGTATTCGGCCTTCCAGCCCAGCAGCTCGGCGCTCTTGTCCGGGCTTGCGTACACGGTGGCCAGGTCACCGGGGCGGCGGGGCGCAATCTTATAGGGCACCTTCTTGCCGGTGACCTTTTCAAAGGCGTGGACCATGTCCAGAACACTGTAGCCGTTGCCGGTGCCCAGGTTAAAGACGCTCTCACCCTTGTGCTGCTGCATGTAGTTGATAGCGGCCACATGGCCCCGGGCCAGGTCCACAACGTGGATGTAGTCCCGCACGCCGGTACCGTCGGGGGTGTCGTAATCGTTGCCGAAAACGTTCAGATACTCCCGGCGGCCGATGGCCACCTGGGAGATGAAGGGCATCAGGTTGTTGGGGATGCCTCTGGGGTCCTCGCCGATCAGACCGCTGGAATGAGCGCCGATGGGGTTGAAGTAACGCAGCAGGACAATGGCCCAGTCGTTGTCGGACTTGGCCGTGTCTCTGAGGATCTGCTCGGACATGTATTTGGTCCAGCCGTAGGGGTTGGTGCACATGCCGGTGCGGGAGGCCTCCCGGAGGGGCATCTCGTTATCTCCGGAATAGACGGTGGCGGAGGAGGAGAACACGATGTTCTTCACCCCGTGGTCCCGCATCACCTCGCACAGGGTGACGGTGGAGAAAAGGTTGTTGTCGTAATACTCCAGGGGCATGGCCACGGATTCGCCCACGGCCTTCAGCCCGGCAAAGTGGATGACGCAGTCGATCTGGTGCTTGTCGAAGATGGCGTTCATGGCCTCCCGGTCCCGCACGTCCTTGACGTAAAAGTCCACGTGCTTTCCCGTGATCTGCTCCACCCGCTCTATGGCCTTGGGGCTGGAGTTGACCAGATTGTCCACCACCACAACGCCCATATCCCGCTGCAGAAGCTCAACACAGGTGTGGCTGCCGATATATCCGGCGCCGCCGGTAACAAGTACGTTCATGCGGTTCCCTCCTCAGTCCAGCAGAGTTTCCGGGTACACGCCCTGACGGCGAAGCTCCGCAAGATAATTGACCACGCTGTCCATGTCTTCCTTGTAGGTGATGCCGTGCCAGGTCTCGTGACAGTTGAGAAGGCGGACGCTGCCCAGGCCTTCCTTGATGATGGAGTTGGCCACAAAGGGCAGGAAGTATTCGCACTTCAGGGGATTTTTGGGCAGATTCTCGTCCAGCCAGGCGGGGAAGCGGTCCTGAAGCTCACGGAGCATGGACTTGCCAAAGCCCCAGAAGTTCATGGACACGGGCACATCGCCGGAGACGGGGACAAAGTTCACGCCGTCCTCGGTGAAGGCGGCGTCGTCGCCCCGCTTTTCAATGTGGGTGCGCTCCACCACGTCGGTGAGATAGCCGTTTTCCACGCTGCAGATGCCCCGGGCCACGGAGCCGTTTTCGGTGACGGTCTTGCGCAGCTCGTAGGCCACCATGGCGTGCTCATTGTCCGCCCGGTCCTCTTTCAGATAGTCAAACAGGGTGGAATAGGCGCTGGGGCCGTAAAAATCGTCCGCGTTGATGACGGCAAAGGGCCCGTCCACCACACCGGCACAGCACATGACCGCGTGACCGGTGCCCCAGGGCTTTACCCGGCCCTCGGGAACGGCGTAGCCCTCCGGCAGCACGTCCAGCTGCTGGTAGACATACTTCACGTCAAAATATTTTTCCATACGCCGGCCCACACGGTTTTTGAAATCCTCTTCGATCTCATGCTTGATGATGAAAACCACTTTACGGAATCCGGCGCGGTATGCGTCGTAAAGGGAGAAGTCGATGATCGCGTGTCCATGGTCGTCCACCGCGGTGATCTGTTTCAGCCCGCCGAAGCGGCTGCCCATGCCTGCGGCAAGAATGACCAGAGTTGGCTCCTGCATAACAAAACGCCTCCAAGTTCTAAAATCGCCCATTATTATACCAAGATTTCCCGTCTTTGTACAGTGAAAATCAAACGAAAAAAAGTAAGCCCTGCCGAAAGGCGGGGTTCATAAGACTGTACTGGTAAATGAAGTAAAAGGGGACCAGACAGACCTGCAAATTGAATTTGGTTTTTGCCTGAGTGCAGGAAATGATGAGGGGGTTGCGTCTACAGCCCAAGGCTCCCTCTGATGAGGGAGCTGTCAGCGAAGCTGACTGAGGGAGAGACACCTGACGGCCAAATCAATATCTTCACATACATTGCCAGTCTTTCTTTTCTCTCCCTCCGTCAAAAATCAAAGATTTTTGCCACCTCCCTCGTCAGAGGGAGGCTTTGATTCGGCACAAAATCGGAACGCCCCGGTAAATTCCCATTTATCGAACAGATACAAGTGCGCTTTTCTATACGGGTTAAACCTGTATGCGCGCTGTAAGGCAAAAGGCGTGACCATGAAGGTCACGCCTTTTGCCTGTTTTACTGTCTTTCGAAAAACGCCCGAAAGGCCGGGCCTGCTGTCACATGGTCATGGCCTGGCGGCAGTAGTAATTGAAGCAGCGCTCCTGCTCCAGG
>CAMGRL010000005.1 GCA_946061515.1 uncultured Clostridia bacterium | reverse complement strand
AGAAGGATCAAAATAAGAGGTGAATTGAATGCAGGAGTACAAAAGAATCGACATCAGCAAAGACCAGATCGTACCCGTTGCAGAGCGCATGAGGAAAGCAGGGGTCTACCTTGTGATGATCCATGCCTTCATCGACAAGGAAGGCCGGATGGACATCTCATGGGACTACGCGGTGGACCCGGCCATCGAGTCCTACCATGTGGTAGGCGAGATGAAGGTGCCCTCTGTGGGGGAGATCTACGACACCGCCGCCACCTGGCCGGAGAGAGAGCTGAACGAGCTTTTCGGCATTGAATTCGAGGGGCTGGACGTATCCCAGCGTCTGTTCCTGCCGGAGGATATGCTGGAGACCCAGGGCAAGGGCCAGATCATGGTCACGCCCCTGAAAGAGCTTGTTGAGAAAAATGTAAAGAAGGAGGAGGCATAAGATGAGCTATATCATTCCCATCGGACCCTACCATCCCGCCCTGGAGGAGCCTGTACACGCCAAGCTCTATACCGAGGGCGAGGTGATCAAGGAGGCCGAGGTATTCGTCGGATATAACCATCGCGGCATTGAAAAGCTGGCCACCGAGAGAAACGCCATCCAGACCCTGGTGCTGGTGGAGCGGGTCTGCGGTATCTGCTCCCACTCCCACGCGTTTACTTATGCCATGGCCGTGGAGACCATCAACGGCGTGGATGTGCCCAAGAGAGGCCAGTATATCCGCGTGATCACCGCAGAGCTGGAGCGTCTGCACTCCCATTTCCTGTGGCTGGGCATCGCCTGCCACATCATCGGCCACGACAGCATGTTCATGCACATCTGGGACGAGCGTGAGCTGGTCATGGACCTGTTGGAGAAGATGACCGGCAACCGTGTCAACTACGCCATGGTGACCATCGGCGGCGCAAGACGGGACATCAGCGACGAGCTTCGCCGGGAGATCCTGGCGGCCTGCGACAAGCTGAAGGCCCCCCTGGACCGGATCACCGAGATCGCCCTCACCGACAAGACCATCGCCATGCGCACCAAGGGCGTGGGCGTGCTGCCCAGAGAGGACGCCATCCGCATGGGCGCTGTAGGCCCCCATGCCAGAGCCTCCGGCGTGAAGATCGACGTGCGCAAGGACGCGCCCTACTCCTCCTATGAGGACTTTGACTTTGACGTGCCCGTGGTGGACAGCGGCGACGTGTTTGCCCGCGTGGTGGTCCGCGCCCTGGAGTGCTACGAGAGCATCAAGATCATCCGCCAGGCCCTGGAAATGCTGCCGGAAGGCCCCATCAATCTGGGCAACAAGCTGCCCAAGATCCAGGAAGGCCAGGCTGTGGCCCGGCACGAGGCGCCCCGCGGCCAGCTCAGCCACATGGTGGTGGGCAACGGCGGGCTGAATAACCACCGGGTCAGCATCCACGTCCCCTCTTATAAAAATACCCCCACCATCCCCTTTATGCTGAGAAACAACACCGTCGCGGATGCGGGACTGATCATCGCGAGCATCGACCCCTGCTTCAGCTGCCTGGACCGGTAAGAGATGCACGAGCTTGCGATCGCAAAAGGAATTATCGACATTGTAAACGACGAAGCAGAGAAACAGGGCTTTGCCCGGGTATTGGAGATCAGGCTCAAAGTGGGCGAGTTTTCCGGCATTGTGCCGGACTGTCTCCGGGAGTTTTTCCCCATCGCCGCCGCCGGTACCCCGGCGGAAAAGGCGGCACTGACCATGGAGAGCATCCCGGCCCGCTTCCGGTGCCTGGACTGCGGCTACGAGGGGGAGGCGGACAGAAAAAACGCCTGCTGCCCCGCCTGCCGGAGCACGGCGGTAAAGATGACCGCCGGCCGCGAGTTCTATGTGGAGAGTTTAAAAGTCGAGTAACAGAAGTTAAAAATAAAAGGAAGGAGAGGATCTCTCTTGCAAAAAACGAGATTTCCCGCAGTAGTGTCCACCTTTATCGTCTCCTATGCCTTCTGGATCCTGCTCACCTGGTCCTTCTCGGCCCAGGAGCTGGCGGCGGGAGCGGTAGTGAGCTTTTTGGTGGCGCTGTTCTCGGCCCGCTTCTTCATCCATGAAAGGTCTTTCTGGCTGTTTAACCCGCTGAGACTTCTCATCGCCCTGTTTTACTGGCTGGGCGTGTTCATGGTGGAGCTGTTCAAGGCAAACTGGGACATGGCAAAGCGCTGCTTCGGCGGCTGCAAGAAGGTTAACCCCGGCATTGTCAAGGTCCCTGTTGACCTGAAAAGCGATTATGCCCAGGCCGCGCTGGCCAATTCCATCACCCTGACTCCCGGCACCATCACCATGGACATCGCCGAAGAGGACGGGCAGACCTATTACTACATCCATTGGATCGACGTACAAAAGCCCAGCGGAAAGGAAGCCGGCGACGCCATCAAAGGCACTTTGGAAAAATGGCTCAGGAGGGTATGGGAATGACAGACCTTTTGATTTTTGCAATATTTTTCGCAGCCCTTGCCGCAATGAACTTTTACCGGCTCGTCAAGGGCCCCACAGCGGCAGACAGAATGGTGGCTGCGGACAGCGCAGATATTCTGATCTCTCTGGCCATGGTGCTGTTTTCTCTCTACACCGGCAGAGGCATCTATCTGGATATCTCCATCATCAGCGCAATGCTCGGCATTATCAACACCATGCTGGTAGGCCGTTATCTGGACAAAGGGAGGTGGCTGTATCATGCTGAGGATAATCATTGATGTTCTGATCGTTGTCGGCGCGTTCTTTGCGCTGGCCGGCACCATCGGCGTGATGAAAATGCCGGACACCTTCAGCCGTATGCAGGCCAGCACCTGCATCACCACCATGGGCGTCATCGGCGTGTGCCTGGGCGCACTGCTCTACGCCATCTTTATCATGGGCAGTCCTTCCACTGCCGTGAAGGTGGGCGTTATCGCGGCCCTGGTCCTCACCACCAACCCTGTGGGCGCCCACGCCATTGCCAAGGGCGCGTATCAGGCGGGCATCCGCCCGGAAAAGCGGATGGAAACAGATGATTACAGGAGGGATTTCGATGAGTGAGCTTGTTGTTGTACTCAATGTCCTGATCCTTGCGGGTATGGTCATCTCCGCGGTTCTGGCCGTGCATTTTGATAAACTCCTGTCCTCCATCATCGCCCTGGGCGCCACCGGCATTTTTGCCGCGGCGGAGTTCCTGCTGCTCCAGGCGCCGGACGTGGCCATCTCCGAGGCCGCTGTGGGCGCGGCCCTCAGCCCGCTGATCTTCATTGTTGCCCTGAAAAAAGTCAGAGGAGGGGACGATAAATGAAAAAATTCCTGACTTGGGTTTGCCTGGCGGTATTTATGGTGGCGGGCATTTACGCCTGCGTCACCATGGCGGCTATGCCCCGTACCTATGAGGGGCAGAACGCCACAGTCTCTGTATATGATCTGAGCCGTGACCCCTCTTCCTATGACGACAGCACTGCCGACGGCGCCGCGGCCGCCATTATCCAGCAGAACCTGGAGAAGACTCATGCCGTAAACGACGTCACCTCCATCGTTTTCGACTTCCGTGGCTACGACACCATGGGCGAGGCGTTTATCCTGATAACCGCCGTGGCTGGCAGTATGGTCATTCTCTTTACGCATAAGGAAAAGAAAGAGAAGGAGGGCGGCAAGGGTGAAGAATAACAACATTCAGATCAAGCGCGTGATACAGAGATGCGGCTGCGATACCATCCTTCCGCTGACGCTGGTCTATATCCTCTACCTGATCCTCCACGGTCATCTCTCCCCGGGCGGCGGCTTCCAGGGCGGCGTACTTATGACGGCAGTGGTCATCCTGATGTATCTGGGCCACGGCTATGAGAGAACCACAAAAGCGGTGAGCTTCGGTCTGCTGCATGAGGCGGAGGGCTTTGCCTCCACCATGTATGTGGCGCTTGCCATGCTGGGCGTGGCTGTGGGCGCACAGTTTTGCCAGAACGTACTCTACACGGTGGGAAATCAGGGCGACCTGTACAGCTCCGGAACGATTTTCTGGATGAATGTAACGGTGGGAATCAAGGTCATTACCGGTATCGGATCCTTATCACTCATTATGCTGGGCGTGCTGAACAGCATAGATGTGGACTACAAAAAGTGAGGTAAGACGATATGATATTAATGAATTACATCGTGGCCTTCTTTCTGATCTGCCTGGGCTTTTACACCGTGGTCACCAAATATAACCTGGTCAAGACCGTTATCGGCCTGTCCATCGCGGACTACGGCGTGAACCTGCTGATCATCAGCATCGGGTTCAACCCCGGCGGCACCGCCCCAATTTTTACCTGGAGCGAACTTAACCCGAACAGTTTCTTCGTTGACCCCATTCCCCAGGCCCTCACGCTCACCAGCATCGTTATCGGCGCCTGTGTTACGGCGATGTCCCTGGCGCTGGTGATCAAGCTTGAGGAGCAGTACGGCACCCTTGACACCAGGGAGATAAGGAGGCTGAGAGGATGAGTATGTTAAGCTATCAGCACTTCCCCATCTATTCCATCATGGTGCTTTTCCTGGGCGCCTTCCTGATCGTGATGCTGGGCAGAAACAAGGCCGTGAGAAATATTCTCGCCCTGCTGGCGGTCACAGCGTCCTTCTGCTTCCTGGCGGCGCTGGTAAAGCCTGTGATGATCAACGGCGAGATCATCGCCTACTGGATGGGCGGCAGAGCCCCTGCCGGCGGCTATGCCATCGGCATCGCCCTTGAGGTGGATGCCCTGAGCCTGTTCTTCGGCCTGCTGGTTGCCACCGCTGTGCTCGTCTCCTGCATATACTCCATCCAGTATATGAGCCACGACCACAATGTGCGTGAGTATTACACGCTGTTTCTCATGCTCTCCGGCGGCGTTATGGGTCTTGTCCTCTCCGGCGATATCTTCAACATGTTCATCATGGTGGAGATCCTCACCTTCGCGGCAGTGGCGCTTACCGCTTTCCGGAATACGGCCAAGGGCGCGCTGGAAGCGGCGTTCAAGTATCTGGTGGTCGGCTCCATGGGCTCCACCTGCATCCTGGTGGGCACCATCATGCTCTACGCCCAGGTACATACCCTGAACTTTGCCCAGCTGTCCGCGCTGATCCCCGGCAACCTGAACAACGCCACAAAGCTTGCCTTTGCACTGCTGTTCATCGGCTTTGGCACCAAGGCCTTCATTGTACCCTTCCACCCCCTGGCGGCGGACGCCCACGGCGCGGCTCCCGCCTCCATCTCGGTTCTGATCTCCGGCGTGCTCACCAAGTCCGGCATCTACGGCATCATCCGTCTCAGCTACTTCCTGTTCCAGAGCATGGGCCTGGGAACCGTTCAGTTCATGCTGGTGTTCTTCGGCTGCATGAGCATGTTCATCTGCGTGACCATGGCGCTGGCTCAGCACGACTTCAAGCGTCTGCTGGCCTTCCACAGCATCTCCCAGATCGGCTATGTGCTGACGGCTGTGGGCCTGTGCACCGCCCTGGGCATCTCCGCCGGCCTCTACCACGCAATGAACCACACCCTGTTCAAGGGCCTGCTGTTCCTTGCCGCCGGCGCTGTGCTGCATCAGACCGGCACCACCGATCTGGACCGGTTGGGCGGCCTTTCCAAAAAAATGCCCTGGACCACGGTCCTCTTCCTCATCGGCGCCTTCTCCATCAGCGGCATTCCGCCCTTCAACGGCTTTGCCTCCAAGTGGATGATCTATCAGGCCACCTATGAAAAGGCTGTGGAGTCCGGCAATATCGGCTTCCTTCTGGTCACCATCATTGCCCTGATCACCAGCGTTCTGACCCTGGCCTCCTTCGTGAAGGTCAGCCAGTCCGTGTTCTTCGGCCAGCTCCCCAAGGAGTACGAGAACGTGAAAGAGGTCTCCTTCGGTATGCGCTTTGCCATGTGCATCTTCGCACTGCTCTGTGTTGTCACCGGCCTCTTCCCCAACCTGGTCACCAAGTACCTGACCGAGCCTGCCGCAAACGCCGTGTTCAACGTGACCAACTACATCAATTCCATGATGGGCTCCGGCTACGCCGAGAGCGTCATGGGCGAAAGCCTCCCCGCGGTGCAGACTTGCACCTTCGTGGAGGTGGGCTGCTGGAATCCCGTGTCCTGGCTGCTGGTTCTGGCCATCGCGCTGTTGGCTGTCACCCTGGTCGCCGTCTGCGGCAAGTATGACCAGGTCAGCGAGAATAAGGGCGCGGCCCTTACCGACAGCAAGTACGACCTGTTCTTCGGCGGCGAGGAGAGCGTTTACTCTCAGGTCGGCGGCGGAGACCTGTTCTGGGGCTTTAAGCACAACTGGCGGCATTACTTCAGCTTTATGCACGATCTGCACAGCGGTATCGTCAACGACTACGCCCTGTGGGCGGTGGTCGCTCTGGCCCTTGTCACTGTGTTCCTGCAGATAGTTCTTTAAGGAGGTGGGAAATATGAGTACAGTTCTGACTGCCCTGCAATATCTGGGCTATATCCTGATTTTCCCCGGCTTCCTGTTCTGCTTCTTGGCTGGTATGCTCCTCTGCGGCATCGACCGCAAGGTAGTGGCAAAGATGCAAAAGCGCGTGGGCCCTCCCGTACTCCAGCCCTTCTATGACTTCTTCAAGCTCCTGGGCAAGGAGACCATCGTCCCCGCAGCGGCCTCCAAGGTGGTGTTCCTCGGGGCCCCTCTGGTGGGCTTTGCGGCCCTGGTGGTGATCCAGCTTTTCATCCCGGTGTTCAGCTTCACCGTGTTCACCGGCGTGGCGGACGTGATCGTCATCCTTTACCTGCTGCTGATCCCGG
The DNA here is from genome assembly GCA_946061515.1 of uncultured Clostridia bacterium. Lineage (GTDB taxonomy): Bacteria > Bacillota > Clostridia > Oscillospirales > Oscillospiraceae > Limivicinus. The sequence continues at coordinate 60,665 of CAMGRL010000005.1, read as the reverse complement.
CCATGGCCGCCATTCTGGGCGGCGCGGCCTCCGGCTCCCCCTATGCGGGCGTGGGCCTGAGCCGTGAGATGGTCACCATCATCTCCTGCGAGCTGCCCCTGGTGCTGATCCTTCTGGCCGTGGGCAAGACGGTGGGCAGCTTCCTCGGCACGGGGATCACCTTCTCCCTGACCGATATCGCGGCCTATCAGGCGGCAAACGGCAGCCTGATCACCAAGGCCAGCATGATCCCCGCCGCCATCGCCATGCTGCTGGTCATCCCCGGCGAGACCGGCAACCACCCCTTTGACGCGGCGGAAGCGGAGACCGAGATCTGCGAAGGTCTGCTGGCTGAGTACAGCGGCGCGCCTCTGGCGGTCTACAAGCTGACCCACGCCGTGAAGATGCTGACCCTCACTTCTCTGTTCGTGGCGCTGTTTCTGGGCGGTATCGGCACCGGCATCATGCTGGTGGACGGCATCATCCTGTTTCTGCTGTGCGTGGTGCTGACGATCCTCACCATTTCTCTGGTGCACGCCGTCACTGCCAGAATGAAGATCGAGCAGATATTCAAGTATTACTGGACCGTGGTCTCCGGGCTTGCGCTCATCAGCCTTGTCCTGGCCTGGTACGGACTGTAAGGAGGGGAGAACATGTTTAAGAAATTGATCGCGGAAAGCGCCGCAAAATCCCCCTGGCTCTTTCACATCAACGCCGGTTCCTGCAACGGCTGTGATATCGAGCTGGTCTCCGTCCTGACCCCGCGCTACGACGCGGAGCGCCTGGGCTTCAAGCTGACGGGCACCCCCCGCCACGCCGACATCGTGGTTGTCACCGGCCCTGTGACCAAGCAGTCCCTGCCCCGCGTGCTGAGAGCCATCTCCCAGGTGCCGGAGCCCCGCTGCATCGTCACCATGGGCTCCTGCCCCCAGTCCGGCAACGTGTTCAAGGGCAGCTACTCCGTGGCAGGCCCCCTGAGCAAGTATGTGCATGTGGACGTGGACGTGGCCGGCTGCGCCCCCAAGCCTGAGGCCGTTATCGACGGCCTGGCCCTGGCCACCAAAATTCTCAAGGAAAAGAGGGAACAGATGTAATGGATTTTCCGTTTGTAAAAGAGGCCATATCTCAGCTTTTCAGCAAATCAAGCTGCGCCATGTACCCCGCTGTTCCCAGTGAGGCTGCCCCACACTACAGGGGCAGGATCGTCTACCATCCTGACCGCTGCATCGCCTGCGGCATGTGCGAGCGGGTCTGCGCCGGCGGCGCCATCTCCCGCACCATCGAAAAGACCGAAGAGGGCGACAAGGTGACGATGAGCTTTAACCTGGGCTCCTGCACCTTCTGCTCACACTGCGCGGACTTCTGCAGCCGCAATGCCATCGAGCTGACCGGCGACTACCACATGGTGGCCACCAAGGAGGAAGACCTGATCGTTACCGGAAGCTTTATCAAAAAGCCCCCGGTGAAGAAAGCGGCCCCTGCCCCTGCGGCGGCCCAGGAAAAGCCCGCGGAGGCGGCTCCCGCCTGCGCCGTGGCTCCCCGGGAGGACGGAAAGCCCATCAGTGACCCGTCCAAGTGCGTCTACTGCACCCTCTGCGCCAAGAAGTGCCCCGCCGGGGCCATCGAGGTGGACCGGGCCAACAAGACCTGGAAGCTGGACGAGGAAAAATGCGTCGGCTGCGGCACCTGCGCCGATGCCTGCCCCAAAAAGTGCATCATCATGTAACAAGAAAACGAGAACCGGGACCCGATGGGCCCCGGTTCTCTTGATTTTTTTGCTGTACAGGCGTATTATTATATCCTCATATAAAACCTGGAGGATCACCATGGCAAAAACCAAAGGACAAAACTACATGTACGGCGCGGCCATTCTCACGGCGGGCGTTGTAATAATGAAGATCCTTGGCTTCATCTACAAGGTTCCCATTGGCAATATCATCGGCGACGACGGGTATTCCATGTTCCTCGCCACCTATAACATATATAACGTATTCCTGACCCTGGCCACCGCCGGGCTGCCCATCGCCCTGTCCCGCATGATCTCTGAGGCCAACGCCGAAGGGCGGCCCATGCAGGCAAAGCGCACCTTCTCCGTGGCCTGGTGGACCTTCTTTGTGGTGGGCCTTGTGTGTACGCTCATTATGTTCTGCTTCCCCCAGCAGCTGGCGGACAGCGTGCTGCACAATCCGGACGCTGCCCCCAGCATCCGGGCCATGGCCCCGGCCGTGCTGCTGGTGTGCCTGGTGTCCGCCTACCGGGGCTACTGCCAGGGCTTCGGCAACATGATCCCCACCACCGTGGGCCAGGTGCTGGAAGTGCTGGTCAAGGTCATCGTGGGCCTGATCCTGGCCTATGCGATCATGAAGGCCGGAAAAGGCAAGCCCCTGGCCTCCGCCGGGGCCATCTTCGGCGTGACCGCAGGCTCTCTGGCGGCTCTGGTATACATGTTCGTATACAAGCGAAAAAACTACCGGGACGAGGAGCTGGAAACGCCGGACACGCCGGACACGCCGGACAGTACCGGCAAGATCCTCAGACGCTTTCTCCACATCGGCATACCCATCGCCCTGGGCTCCAGTGTGCTGTCTCTGCTGAACCTGGTGGACTCCAGCCTCTGCATGGACCGGCTCCAGTCCGCCGCGGGCTTTGCCTATCAGGACGCAAAGACCCTCTACGGCGTGTACGGCAAGGCCCAGACCCTGTTTAACCTGCCTGCCGCCTTTATCACCCCCCTGACCATCTCCGTGGTCCCGGCCATCGCTTCCGCCATCGTTCGCGGCGAAAACGACAGCGCCACCCAGATCTCCGAGGACTCCATGCGCGTCTCCGCTGTCCTGGCCATGCCCATGGGCGTGGGTCTTGCGGTGCTGTCTTACCCTATTATGAAAGTGATCTACCCGGGCAGCCACAGCGCCGGCCCGGTGCTGCTGGCCATTATGGGTATCGCCTCCATCTTTGTATGCGTGGTGCTGATGGAAAACGCTGTGCTGCAGGCCTCCGGCAAGGAAAAGCTGCCCATGTACTCCATGCTTGCCGGCGGCGTGGTGAAAATCGCGGTGAACTGGTTTCTGGTGGCAGACCCCCGTATCAACATCTACGGCGCGCCTATCGGCACCCTGGTGAGCTATGCGGTCATGTTCATTATGAACTTTGTGTTCATGTGCTTTGCCCTGGACAAGAATCCCAGACTCAGCCGCATCCTGATCCGGCCCGGCGTCAGCAGCCTTCTCATGGGCGCGGCGGCCTGGGGCGTATATGGCCTTTCCGCAAGGTTTGTGGGCGCAGACAGCCGTTTGACCATGCTGCTTTGCATGGCGCTGGCCATGGCCGCGGCGGTGATCGTATACTTTGTCTCGGTCATTGCCCTGCGGGGGATCACCAGAGAGGACATGAAGCTCATCCCCGGCGGTGAAAAAGTGGCAAAAATCCTGCATATGCGTTAAAAAACCGCTTTTTTTAAGAAATAGGTCTTGATAATATGAGCAAAATATGGTAGCATACACTTCGCCGCTGTTTTCCGGCGGGAAAAATTCATTGGCATGAGTATTCTGCCGCGTTTTCGGGCAGACTCATCATAAACATGGCATTGTTGCCGTATTTTAGGAGGATTACACATGAATAAAACCGAACTGGTTGCTGCTGTTGCAGAGAAGACCGGCATGTCCAAGAAGGACAGCGAAAAGGCAGTCAACGCAGCATTCGATTCCATTACCGAGGCTCTGGCCGCCGGTGAGAAGGTACAGCTTGTAGGCTTCGGCGCATTTGAGGTCAAGGAGCGCAACGCCCGCGTTGGCCGCAACCCCAAGACCAAGGAGACCATCGAGATCCCCGCATCCCGCGTGGCTTCCTTCAAGGTCGGCAAGGCCCTTAAGGACGCAGTATCCAAGTAAGACAAAAAACAGCAGCCTGACCGGCTGCTGTTTTTGCTAAAAGGAGAAGATATGAGACTTGACAAATACTTAAAGGTGTCCCGCCTGATCAAACGCCGTAGCGTGGCCAACGAGGCCTGTGACGGGGAGCGGGTCAGCGTCAACGGCCGGCAGGTCAAGGCCAGCTACCAGGTGAAGGTGGGCGACATCATTGAGATCGCCTTTGGCCAGCGCACGCTGAAGGTGGAGGTCACGGAGATCAACGAGACGGCCAACAAGGCTTCCGCTCCGGCCATGTATAAGGAGCTGGAATAAAATAAACCGGTCGGACATGTGTCCGGCCGGTTTATCATGCAGCTTGCCAAAAAAGTCCTGTTAGGACTTTTTTGACCGCTTCAGCCGCCGAGCGTTTTGAAGAATTCAAAACGCTGCTTCGCCCAAAAAGCTTGAAAAATCAAGCTTTTTTGCGGCGGGTTATTGAACTGCGAGAATTGCGCTTCGCCGCTGCCAGCGGCAGATGAAGGCGATGCGCAATTTCTGCAGCCGCGCCGTTTGCGGGCCGTCGCGAAACAGGCCCGCAAATGGCTTTGCGGCAAGGCGAGCAAGGGGCCTTGGTCTCGCTGAGGCTCGGTCACGCTGCGGCTCTGACATGCCACCGGCATGTCATTCACTACCGCAGCGCCGCTTCGCTACCCCTCGCGCTCCCCCGCGACTCTGCTGTCGACGACTGAAGTATAGTTTTTGATAGTCTCAATGAAAACACTGGCGGACATTTGTCCGCCAGTGTTTTCATAATATATAATCAAATAAAGTGCTTCTTTACGCTCTCGCTTGCGGTCGCGGCGTCTGCAGAGACGCTGATGACAAACTCGATCTTCTCCGCCTCGGAGAACTTGTCCAGCCAGGCGATAAAGGCATCAAAGGACTCGGGAGACTTGTCCTCTACCAGCTTGTAGAAGTTGTCCACAAAGACATGGGTGATGTCGTAGTTGCCGGCATGAATGCCGCTGATGAAGCCTTTAAGAAATTCGTATGTTCCGATGGCGTATGCACCGGCGTCTATAAGACGGGCCTGATAGGGGATGTCGTAAGTGAGCTTTCTGTCCTTTTCAATGCAGACAACGTCGCCGTTGCCTTCGTTAACGGCCTCGCGCACCAGCTCCACCAGCTTTTTGGTTTTGCCGGAGCCCTTCAGTCCCATGATGATCTTAACCAAGATAACCACGCTCCTTTTCTTGTATGTACCAATAGCTTACCATTTTTCTTGCAATCGCGCAATAGGATAAATGAAAATAAAAATGAATCCACCGTAAATTTTCAAAAGCATATAAAAGGGATATTCTGGCAGGGGAAACCCCGCGTTTTTAGACAATTTAGCCCAAGGTGACATACTGCCGACCATAAAGTCTTGACGATGTTGAACGAACATGTTAAAATTTCTACGGACAAAACCGGAAAGTATTTCATGTCAAATTGGAAAAAGAGGTGTATTGCTTGAAAGACCTGAAGCATCTGATTTACTTTGAGAATCTGCTGCAGGAGGCCCAAAACGAGTTGGTGACCAAGGCGGTCGAGGATGGGAAGCGTGCCCTGGGATATAACTGCTATTACATTCCGGAGACCCTGCTCAACCTGCCCGGCTGCTTCTCCAGCCGCCTGCGCGCCCCCCGCTGCACTTCCACGGACGTGGCCAGCTACTATATGACCAACCGCACCTGCCCCTATGTCCGCTCCATCCTGGAACGGGCCATCGAAGGCGGATACAGCTATCTGGACGCTCTCTTCGGCGCGGAAAACTGTGCCGCTATGGAGCGTATGGAGGAGCACTTCTTCCTGCTGGACCTGGTGAAGAAGGACAGCTTCTTTGTCACCCAAATCGACCCGCCCATGAAGGGGAACAAAACCAACCTGGACTACTACAAGGCCCAGCTCAAGCTGAAAGTGGTGGATGAGCTGGAGAAGCGCTTCGGCGTGGACGTGTCTGAGGAGGCCATGAGAGCCGCCATCGCCGACCACAACGAGATCAGCCGGGTCATCACCGAGATCGGCGAGTACAGAAAGCTGGACAACCCGCCCATCACCGGCTATGAGTTCCATGTGATCCAGCTGGTGAGCCAGGTGTGCCCCCATTATCTCATCCTGCCCTACCTGCAGGAGACCCTGGAAGAGATCAAAACCCGCGAGCCGGAGGAGAAATTCCCCTACCGGGCCAGAGTGGCTCTGGTGGGCTCCGAGATCGACGATCCGGACTTCACCAAGCTCATCGAAAGCTGCGGCGCCATGGTGGTGGCCGACCGCTACTGCTTCGGCAGCTTCCCCAGCCGGGAGCAGATCGAAATTTTGCCCGGCGAGACCGCGTTTGACGCCATCTGCCGCCATTACCTGCACTGGAACCAGTGTGCCCGCTTCATGGACGGCATGAAGATCGACCAGCGCCCCAGCGAGGTCAAGCGCCTGGTGGACGAATTCAAGGCCGACGGTGTGATCTACGAGAACATGAAGTTCTGCGAGTTCTGGAGCTATGAGAAGGTCCTGGCCTCCCATATCTTTGTCAACGAGCTGCACATCCCCACCTGCACCATCGAGAAGGAATACGCCCTGGGCGCCGTGGGCCAGCTGCGCACCCGCTTCCAGGCCTTTATCGAGTCGCTGGAAATCAAGAACATTCAGGGAGGCAAGTGAAATGAAGATAACTGACAAGCTTATCGCTTCCATTGATAAAAAGCTTCAGCGCTTTGATCCCATCTGGCGGGCCGAGAACGGTCTGGGCGGCCAGCGTGACCGCTATTACGACAAGACCGGCGTTGCCAAATACCGCGAATGGCGCGGCGTGAAGGACACCTTCTATGACTACACCCAGTGGCTGAAGAACCTGGGCTCCATGGCGCTGATGGTGGGCTCCGCCCCCATCCCCTGCCTGAAGGGCTTCTGGGAATACCGCTGGATGGGCTCCTATCTGGGCACCTTCATGTTTATCGACCGCCTGTTCGAGGGCTACCGGGGCTATGAGCTGCGTGTTGCCCACAAGAACATGCACGCCATCGTGCAGAGCCTGACCAAGAAGATCGCCCTGGTCCTGGCAAACGACAAGCGCCTGGGCGGCGGCCCCCTCAGCGACGTGATGGTACCCATGGACGAGGTGCTGCCTCCGCTGTTCATGGCCGGCTTCAAAGAGCTGATCCCCATCCCCCTGCAGACCCTGCCTGAGTTCATCATCTGCGACGTTGACCAGCACATCGAGCCCTACTACATCGACGTGGCCGAGGCCTACGGCCTGCCTGCCGACGTGTGCTCCCGCTGCGCGGCGGAGACCGGCGTGGCCATTGACGACGCCTTCCCCATCTTCGGCAAGGCCTTCCTGACCACCAACATGCCCTGCAACGCCTCTGAGGCCACCTCTATGTTCCAGCGCCGCCGTCTGGGTCTGCCTGACCAGCCCGTCACCATGGCCATGATCCACAACGAGCCGGGCGCACACCCCTACTCCACCCAGGAGCTGAAAGACGCCATCGACTTTATCGAGAAGGAATACGGCGTAAAGTACGATTGGGACGCGCTGTTTGCCCGGGCAAAGCATATGAACGAGCAGAACACCATCGAGCTGGAGAAGTGGGACTACTTCAAGACCCCCTATTCCGCTCTGGTGGGCATTGCGGAGACCCTGTACCGGCTGTACTCCTGGGCCTCTGTCAACGGCCAGGAAGACTACTTCACCAAGACCGACCGGAAGGTCATCAAGATCATGCGCAAGGCCTACGAGGAGCGGTACCAGCCCTTCGGCGGCAAGACCCGCCACCGCGCCTTCCTGTGGGGCCCCTCCGCCGTGTACTACACCGACTTCCCCACCTGGGTACAGAACTGCTGGGGCATCAATATCGTGCTGAATATGGACTCCACCATGGGCCACAACATGATCAGCACCGACGACCCGGAGCAGGCCATCAAGGATCTGGCCCTCTTCTCCGAAAAGGGCGTTATGCGCCACCACGCCGTAGGCGGCTGGGACAATGTGAACGCCGTGTGGGAGTGGGCAAAGAACTTCAACTGCGACATGGTCCTCTTCAACGACAACATCGCCTGCAAGGGTATGCTGGGCGTCCACGCGGTCATGGAGGAGCAGGCCAGAGATCTGGGCTTCCACTTCATCTTCATCGAGCACGATCTGGAGGACTGCCGCACCGTCTCCCGCCAGGCCATGAGAAACTGCGTCAACAACTATATGTCCGTTGTGCTCAACGAGAAGCCTCTTGACCCCACCATCGTTGAGTTTGACGACTCCGAGGCATATTAAGAAAGGCGGATAGGCAATGAAGAAATTTTGGAAAGTTTTATTCAAGATATTGGGCAAGACCCTGCTTGTGGCGCTGATTGCCTTTGTGGCCACCTTTGCCCTGTACATGTTCAACGGGGAGAACAAGCTCATCTACTATGTGATCCGCCCCTTCCTGAACAAGCACTACGACTCTCAGGTGAGAGACAGAAAAATTTAACCCAGTCAGAACTTATCCCTGCGCGGCCCAGCCGCGCAGGGATAGTTTTATGCAAATATTTAAATGAGAGGGCCAAAAACGCAACCGACCAGCGGTAGAACCGGCTGCGCTGGAAAAGAAAAGCCGGAAAAATCGCAAAAAAATCCTTGACTCTCACAGAACGTCATAGTGTAAACATCAGGAACAGGGAGGCCGGAGAACATGAGAACGGTAAAAGAAATTTCAGCCATCACAGGCATCAGCGTGCGCACGCTTCACTATTACGATGAGATCGGGCTGCTCAGACCCACGGAGAAAAGCGAGGCGGGATACCGGCTTTGTGATGAAGCAACTTTTGCAGATGAAGGAGGAAGAGGGCATGATGCTCTCCCTGGCCCGGTCTTACCGCAGCGAGCTGGTGGCCCCGGAGATCGACCGGAAATACGGCCCGGGCGCTTCAGCATTCTTCGCCCGGGCCATAGAGGCATTTTACCGGAGATAAAGCAAGATTGTTCATCGTTTGTTCATCTGAAATTTGCCGAAAGTATGCAAGACTTTGCTACCATATAAAAAACCGGTGAATCTGATTGTGAAGGGAAGGCGAAAACATGAACAGGAAAAAGCGCGGTCTTGCAGCCCTGCTTGCTGCCGCCCTGCTGCTCTCTCTGGGGCTGACCGGCTGCGGGAAAAAGGACAGCGGTGAGCAGGAGGGCGCCCGGGTGGTGGGCGGAGAGGAGAACCTTACGCCCGACGGAGAAACTTTTGAGACGGTGTATGTACCAGGGATCTTTGAATTTGACCGGCCCATGAACTATCCCATCTCCTTTGCCACTTCACCCAGGGGCCTTTATGTCAGGGATATGGACGATGAAACCTATGAATTTGACGCCCAGGGACACTTCCTCCGGGCGTTGGGGCAAGTGCAGTTTGGCGGCATTGCCCCGGACGGGACCCTGTGGAAACTGGACGGCCGGGAAAACAAGGGGGACCCTAACGACCGTCACATGGATTATACCGTTTTCCGTCTGGACGAGGGCGGCGTGGAGACAGAAATTTTCCGCTTCCGCACGGAGCAGGGGACGGCGGCGCTGATCGCCGCCAATGAACAGCTTCTCATCACAAAACAATATTGGGACGAGGACAACGCCGGCCATTACTCCCTGGAGGTTTACGACACCGGCGGAAATCTGCTCCACACCGGTGAACTGAGCGAGTGGTTTGAACTGCGCCGGGACGGAGCCGAGATTTATTTTACGGGGAGAGACAGCTACGACATCTTTGCCTATGACGGGGAGAGCTTTGCCCTCAACCGGGTGGACAGTGTGGATGAGGACTGCTATTTGTGCGGCATCAATCAGGGACAGCTCTATCTGTCGGACGGCGTCTGCGTGTACCGCCGCCCCATCGGCGGCGGGGAGCGGGAGGCCCTTTTCCGCTATGACAAGCTGTATCTCTCCGACCAGTCAGCCCCGGTGCCCATCGGCGGCAGCGACAGCTTCTTTTTCTTTGATATGCGCAATGAGGCCAGCCCCTACCGGATGGCCTACCCGGTGGACAAAAATTCCCTGCCCCCGGAAAAGCAGCAGCTTGTCCTGGCCATCAACGAAGCCATACCGGAGGACTTTTATAACCAGTATGGCCGGTATCAGGAGGAAATTCTGGATTTCAACACCGTGAATCTCCAGTATGAAATCGTGGTAAAGAACTACGCCGACTGTCCGGACCCCCAGGCGGCGTTGAACGCGGACATTGCCGCAGGCGCGGCGCCGGATATTGTGGATATGGGCGGCTTTGACGCCGGGATGCTCACCGCGGCCAACTGTGTGGACCTGCTGCCCTATATGGAAAGAGACATGGGGACGGACTGCCTGCTGCAAGGGCCGCTGAAGGCCATGCTGTCCGAGGGAAAGCTTCTGAGCCTGATCCCCAGCTTCAGCATCACCGCCATTCTGGGCCCGGCTTCTCTGCTGGAGGGGCAGACTGTGGAGCGCTTTTCCGATCTGGCCGCACTGGCGGGCGGCGGGGAGCGGGTCTTTGCCGGCAGCGTGACCCGGGGAAATTTCTTGCTGTGGGTCTTTGCCAACGACAAGCGGGACTATACCGCCGAACAAGTGGCGGATATCCTGAGCTTTGCCGCCCTTTTGCCGGAGACTTTGGAAAACACAGCAGAGGAAGAAATGCCGGACATGGTCGACCATGAGCAGATCCTCTCCGGGGAGCAGCGCTTTGAACTGGTGAACATCACCGGCCCCATCTGGAGCAGCGGAGACACAAGCTCGGTGGGTCTGGCCGGTGAGGAGATGTATTTCGGGGAAAAAATCAGTTTTCTGGGCCTGCCCGATGGCGCACAGGGGCAGCTGTTCCTCCGCCCAAACGGGGAGCTGATGATCCCCCTGAACGCGGCGAACAAAGAGGGAGCTTGGGCCTTTCTGCACTTTATGCTTTCGGACCGCTATCTGGTTTCCGCGTTTGGGAACGCCGTTTTCCTGAGAGGTGGGATACCCATTACTGCCTCAGCCCTGGAGCTGGCGGCGGAGGCGGCGAAAAACGCCGGCGGCGTTCTGATAGCCAATGGCGTGGAGTATGCCTACGATCCTCTGTACTACGATGAGCTGTTTCAGAACCTCATTGACAGCGCAGATGGCGTGTGCCGGGGCGGCGATGAGCTGTATGACACGGTATACGCGCTGGCCCAGAGCTATTTTTCCGGGGAAAAAAGCCTGGAACAGGTGTCAAATGATATTGCCTCCCGGCTCAGCGTTTTCAAAGCGGAGCAGGGCTGATAAGAAATTGCCGCCGGTTTTCCGGCGGCAATTTCTTATCAGGACTTCAATTTTTATTCCGGATCATGTTCAGAAAAACCAGATGTACCCGCAGATCATCGCAGAGCTCCGGGTGGAAGGCGGTGACCAGCTGATTTCCCTGGCGGGCGGCTACGATATTTCCGTCCACCACGGCCAGCACCTCCGCCGAACCGGAGACCGAGCGGATATAGGGGGCGCGGATAAAGGTCATGGGCACCCGGCCCAGGCCCTCCATGTGCTCTTCGGCGTAAAAGCTGCCCGGCTGACGGCCGTAGGCGTTGCGCAGGACGGAGATATCCATGGTCTCAAAGCAGGGCGTCCCGCCCTCCACGGACTTTGCCAGCAAAATCAGCCCCGCGCAGGTGCCGAATACGGGCAGCCCCTCCCGGATCTGCTGCTGCAAAGGGGCGAACAGGTCCAGATCGTGCAGGAGCTTGCGCATAACGGTGCTCTCGCCGCCGGGGAGGATCAGGCCGTCAAAACTGCGGTCGATGTCCCGGCGCTGGCGGATCTCAAAATGCTCCGCGCCCAGCCGGTCCAGCATGGCGGCGTGCTCCACAAAGGCGCCCTGGAGCGCAAGTATACCGATACGCATTTTATTTTCCCCGCTCCGCCATCAGCAGGGCGATCTCGTTTTCGTTGATGCCCACCATGGCCTCGCCCAGATCCTCAGACAGCCTGGCGATCAGCTTGGCGTCGGTGTAGTTGGTGACGGACTGGACGATAGCGGCGGCCCGCTTTGCCGGGTTGCCGGACTTGAAGATGCCGGAGCCAACAAACACGCCCTCCGCGCCCAGCTGCATCATCAGCGCAGCGTCGGAAGGGGTGGCCACGCCGCCTGCGGCAAAGTTCACCACAGGGAGCTTGCCGTTTTCATGGACATAGCGCAGCAGTTCCACCGGAACCTGAAGCTGCTTTGCCGCCTCAAACAGCTCGTCCTCCCGGAGATTCTGCACCCGGCGGATATCCGCGTTCATGGCGCGCATGTGGCGCACAGCCTGCACCACGTCGCCGGTGCCCGGCTCGCCCTTGGTGCGGATCATGGATGCGCCCTCGGCGATGCGGCGCAGAGCCTCGCCCAGATCCCTGGCGCCGCAGACAAAGGGCACTTTGAATTTGGTCTTGTCGATATGATACACATCGTCGGCGGGGGAGAGGACCTCGCTCTCGTCGATGTAGTCGATCTCAATGGCCTCCAGAATCTGGGCCTCCACAAAGTGGCCAATACGGCACTTGGCCATGACCGGGATGGACACCGCTTCCTGTATGCCCTTGATCATCTTCGGGTCGCTCATACGGGACACGCCGCCGGCGGCGCGGATATCCGCAGGGATACGCTCCAGCGCCATGACCGCGCAGGCGCCTGCCGCCTCAGCGATCCGGGCCTGCTCCGGCGTGGTCACGTCCATGATGACGCCGCCCTTGAGCATTTGGGCAAGTTCTTTATTCAGTTCATATCTTGATTTCTCCATTTTTTTGCTACCTCCATACCGAAATGGTAGGAATATAATATCAAATTCTGAGCATATTGAAATAACCAGTTCAGGTTAAAAGTATAAGGTCAGATAAAAAATTCTTGAAACCCTATAAACCGTGTTGTATAATAGGTTTAATCAATTTGGAGGGATCAAACATGCTGATTTCAACGAAGGGGCGCTACGCTCTGCGCGTGATGATCGATCTTGTGGAGCACCAGAGCGAAGGTTATATCCCGCTCAAAGAGATCGCGGAGCGGCAGGAGATATCGGAAAAATATCTGGAGAGCATCATCAAGATACTGGTAAGGGCGAAAATGCTGGATGGCCTGCGGGGAAAAGGCGGCGGATATAAGCTGACCAAAGCCCCCGAGCAGTACACGGTGGGATCGATCCTGCGCTTGACAGAAGAGTCTCTCGCTCCGGTCTCCTGTCTTGAAGAGGGGGCTTTGCCCTGCACCAGAGCGGCGGAATGCCGTACTCTGCCCATGTGGCAGGGGCTGGACAAGGTAATCAACGAGTATCTGGACGGTATCCTGCTGTCAGACCTGGTACTGCCGGACTCCGCCGGTGACAATTACGTGATATAGCAAAAGAATACCAAAGCCGCTCTCTGTGAAGGAGAGCGGCTTTTCTTTTATCAGAGGGAGTGAGCGGCCAGCCGGTGATAGCAGCGGTCAAAGGCCTGCATGAATTGGGCCAGCTCCTCCCGGGTGGTCAGATGGCTCAGACTGATCCGCCAGGAGGACAGGGCGTTTTTCCGGTCCCGGCTGACGGCGAACACCGCCTTGGAGGGGGTGCCGTCTGTGGAGCAGGCAGATTTGACCGATACGCAGACGCCCTCTTCTCCCAGTGCCCGCTGGAAAGCGGTGCCCTTTACGCCGGTAACGCTGAGATTGAGAATGTGAGGCACGGCGCCCTCCGGGCTGTTGATGCGCACCATCGGGTACCGGGACAGGGCGGCGCGAAGTTCCCTGTTGAGCTCATTGACGACCTGTATCCGCCGGGCCTGGTTATTTAGCGTCAGCGCCAGGGCCTTCTCCACGGAGACTGCCAGCGCCAGGGCCGGGGTCCCGCTGCGGTAGATGGTGGTGCTGCTTCCCCCGCGAATCTGGGGCTCAATGACCAGGTCCTTTCGTTTCAGCAGCAGTCCGCTGCCGTTGAGGCCGTAAAACTTGTGGGGCGCGATACTCATGGTGTCCACACCCTCCAGCACGGCAGGGTCCGCCGGGGTATTGGCCATGTAATCCAGATAAATCACGGTCTGCCTCCCATGGCGGTCAGGTCCTTGACCACCTCGCCTGCGATGATCAGCCCCACCACCGAGGGTACAAAGGCATTGCTGCCCGGCACCTGCCGCCGCTGGGTGCATTTCCGGGCCGTCCCCGGCGGGCAGATGCAGTTGGTGCGGCAGCTGATGGCCATGTCCTCAATGGGGGTCATGGGGGGCTCCTTGGAGTAGACCACCTTCAGCTTTTTGATGCCCCGCTTTTTCAGCTCCTTGCGCATGACCCGGGCCAGAGGACAGACGGAGGTCTCATAGATGTCCGCCACCTCAAAGGCCGTGGGGTCCATCTTGTTTCCGGCGCCCATGCTGCTGATGATGGGGACGCCGGCCTTTTCCGCCTGCTCCACCAGATCCAGCTTGCCGGTGACGGTGTCTATGGCGTCCACCACATAGTCGTATTGGCTGAAGTCAAACTGCTCCGCCGTCTGGGGTGCGTAAAAGGTCTTGTAGGTGTGGACCACGGCCTTGGGATTGATCTCCAATATCCGCTGCTGGGCCACATCCACTTTGTATTGGCCCACGGTCTTGCGGGTAGCGAAGATCTGCCGGTTCAGATTGGTCAGACAGACCTTGTCGTCGTCGATCAGATCCAGCGTACCCACGCCGCTGCGGGCCAGAGCCTCCACGGTGTAGCCGCCGACCCCGCCGATCCCGAACACCGCAACCCTTGCCCGGTACAGCTTTTCCATGCCCTCCTGGCCCAGGAGGAGCTGTGTCCTTGAAAATTGATTAAGCATCGCTCTCATCCTCGATTCCCTGTATCTCCAGCTGATCTACCGCCTGCTGCCCCGCGGCGGTCAGGGCCATGCTCCCACGCAGGGGAAAGTCCCGGTATTCCGCGTAATCAAAATGGGTAAGGGGCAGGTCATAATCCAGGCGGATCAGCCCCTTTTGGGAAAGGGCGCTGATGATGGGCGACAGTTCTTCCCAGCGCGCCTCGCCCTCTTCCATGCAGACGGGCTGCTCGGAACCGGCCTGCCGGGCCACGGGGAGAAAGGGGATCTGGGCAAAGCGAAACAGCAGGTCGATCTCGCCCTGGGTCAGCTGCAGCGTGCCGCCGCAGCCCGAACAGGCGCCGCCGCAGCAGGCGCCGCACTGTTTTTGCCCGCATCCGGGAGTTTTATCCAAAAAATCACATCCAGTTCTTAGGAACCTCTGATTTAATCCCAGCACCCATCTTCACGGCATAAATTCCCGCTGGACGTCGTCAGAAAAGTTTGAAATACACAAAGTATTCCTGCACTTTTCTTCCTCGCCAGCAAAAATTTCTGCCGCAAATCTGGGACACTTTGATTTAATCAGAGCTTCCCTTATTTTTCTTCAGGCATCAGGGAAATGGTGCCGCCGCCGACGACCAGGTCACCGTCGTACAAAACCAGGGCCTGTCCCACGGTCACAGCAAAGCCCAGATCGGCGGCATATTGACACACCGGCTGGGAGACATGGCCACAGCCTAAAAGGATAAGGCGCTCTCTGGGGTAAAAATTGCGGACATACTCGGTGTCCTCCACGGTAAAACTGCGCTCCGCCGGCTCCTCGGCGCGGACAAGCGCAAGGATCTCCTGAAATTGCCTGCGCATGATCCCACCTCTTTATATCGTAGTATTGACAAAAATTATAAATCAGGAACGGCTTTTGTGCAATTGCCGTTTTTGCTCAAAGCGTGAGCCAGGGCCGCCCCGCCCGCTCCCGGGCCGCCTTTTCCAGGGGCACGTCCACGATAAGCAGGCCCTCTCTGCCGTCCGCCTTGAACAGCAGACCGCCGTCCGGCCCGGCGACCAGGGACTGGCCGGCAAAGACGATCTCGCCCTCCGGCCCCACACGGTTGCACATGGCGGTGATCCCCCTATTCCTGTTATTGGTTCGGATAATCCTATTAAAATACTATGTTCATGTAGTTTATCAGCAGATTCGCCGCTTGTCAATAGAACGAAAAACAGCTTTTCTCCGGCGGCGAAGCGATTGAAGCAGGGCAGATAATATGGTATAATCCAGACATATATCAGCTGTTTGTACGGGAAAGGCTTAAAAATGGAATTCAAAAGTATAGAAAAAAAGGACGGCGGGAAATTCCTGCACCGCTATGACCTGCACTATGTGGACCCGCTGGGGGTGGAGCGCTGCTATGAGATGGTCAGCCGCAGGGACGATATTGAGGGCTTTGACCAGCTGGTAAACCACCCGGCGGATGCGGTGGTGATGATCGTCACCGACAGGGAAAACGAACACATGGCACTCATCCATGAGTACCGCATGGAGCTGGGCCAGAAAATCTACGGCTTTCCCGGCGGACTGATCGACCCGGGGGAGACGCCGGAGATGTGCGCCCGGCGGGAGCTGAAGGAGGAGACCGGGCTGGACCTGGTGGAGATCAGGGAGATCCTGCCCGCCGCGGCCTGTACCGTGGGCATCGGGGACGAGCGGACCATCTGCATCTTTGTCACGGCGGAGGGGGAATTCCACCCGGACAGGGCCACCGGCGAGGAGATTGAGGCCCGCTGGTATACCCGCAGTGAGATACTGGAGCGGCAGAAGACCACCCTTTTCGGCTCCTGGGCCCTGGCCTTCAGCTGGATGTGGGCTACAGGCCGGCTGTGAATGTGAAAAAATATACAAAATCCCCCGGAATGTACAGAAAAGACATTTACATTTGCTACGAAATGCGATAGAATACAAACGTTGCGATCAACGGAGACGGAGGTGATATGATGGAAGAAACCAATGTGCTGTTCAGTATAGGCCCGGTGCAGATCACCAGTACCCTTACGACCATGTGGGTCATTATACTGATCCTCACAGTTCTGTCCATTCTTGCCACAAGAAAACTGAAAGATGTGCCCGGCCCGCTGCAGAATATTGCCGAGATGGCCGTGGAGAGCCTGCAAAATTATTTTGCCGGCATTATGGGCGCGAAAACGGCGAAAAAGTATTTTCCCATTTTTGCCACCTTCTTTATTTTTATTGTGGTCTGCAACTACTCGGGACTGCTGCCGGGAGCGGGGCATCTGAAAGGCTTCGCGGTGCCCACGGCCTGCCTGTCGGTAACGGCGGCCCTCGGCATTGTTGCCTTTTTTACCACGCACACCATCGGCATCCGGGAGCGGGGGCTGGGGCATTATCTTAAAACATTTATTATGCCCTTTTTTATTATGCTGCCCCTTAACTTGATCGAGCAGATCGTGAGGCCCTTTTCTCTGGCCCTGCGTCTATACGGCAACCTGTACGGCGAGGAGATGGTATTGGAGCAGTTATATAATCTGTTTCCCATCCTGCTGCCGCTGCTGATGAATGTACTGAGCCTGATCTTCTGCCTGATTCAGGCCATGGTGTTCACCATGCTGCTGGGCATCTATGTGTCCGAGGCGGCTGAAGAATAACGCTGAACTATAAATAAAAACTAATTTTTTGGAGGAAAAAATTATGGCATCCGGAACAATCGCACTTGCAGTCGCAATCATGATGGGTCTTTGCGTATGCGGCCCCGCCATCGCTCAGGGCATGGTGGCATCCAAGGCCATGGAGTCCATCGCCCGCCAGCCCGAGGCGGCAGGCAATATACGCATTTCGCTGATCCTTGCACTGAGCCTTATTGAGGCGTTGACCATTTACGGTCTGCTCATCGCTTTTATGCTGGTCAGCAAGATTTAAGCCGAAAATAAGCAAATATTCGGAGGAAGATGCGGTATGCTTAGCATAAATATTTCCGAGCTGGTTTTGACCGCGATAAGCTTCTTCCTGCTGTTTTTCCTGCTCAAGCGTTTTCTGTATGACCCGCTGATCCGCTTCATGGACGAGCGCAATGCCCGCATCGAAGAGGGACTGGACGCGGAGAAGCAGGCTCTCGCCGCGGTGCAGGCCAATGAGATGCTCCTGGAGGCCCGGCGGAAAGAGAGCATGGACCAGGCAAAGAGCATCGTGGAGCAGGCCCGGAACGCGGACGAGCAGCGCCGGGAGGCTGCGCTGCGGCAGGCCCGGCAGAGCGCCGAGGAGAGCCGGAGCAGGGCAAGAGAAGAACTCTGCAGGCTTCAGGAGAGTGAATCCGGGAAGCTCAGAGACAGCGAGACCGAGCTTGCCGCCCTGCTTGCCGACAGGCTGCTCAGCAGCGGTTACGCCGCAGGAGAATAAGCGGAAAAACAAATCAGCAGGAGAGGAGGAATGTCCCACATATGGGCGGATGGAACATATTTTACGGACTGTTGAACTTCGCCGTTCTTGCCGCGATATTGTACTTTGCCGGCAGGAAAATGGTTGTGAAAATGTTCAAAGGCCGTCGGGACAGGATAGCCGGTGATTTAGAGCGGGCCCAACAGGCCAGAGAGAACGCCGCCGCTTTGCAGGACGATCTGAACGCCAGCGGCGCGGAGGCGGAAAAACTCCGCCGGCAGATCATCAGCGACGCGGAGGACCGGGCCCGGGAGAACAGTCTCAGGGAGCAGGACGGAGACCAGGCTGCGGCCGATGAGGTCCTGCGGGAGACAAACCGGGAGAACCGGCATGAGATGTACGACGCCAGAAGAGAACTGACCGACATGGCAGCGGACAGCGTTACCGCTGCCGCAGGCAGACTTCTGGGCGGCGAGGATCGGGCAAAAGAGAGAGCGCAGCTGAAAGAGCGCTTTATTGAATATCTTGAACATGAGCTGAACCCCAGCCCCTGCGATCTGGCAAGAGCGGAGCGGGGAGAGGCCGTCCATATCCAGATCAGCGCGGAAAAACAGCCCGGGCCGGAATACGTGGAGCGGGTGGCTGCGCTGGTTAAAAGCAGATTCGGCGCGGCAGAGGTCAGGGCGGAGGCTCTGGAAGACCCCTCACTGATCGGCGGCGTGCGCCTGCAGATCGGGGACACCGTGGTTGACGGCAGTCTGTCCGGTATGCTCCGCCAGGTGAAAAAGAGCCTGGAACAGGGCGACGCCCTGGAAGGGGATATGACCGGGGCGCTGAAGGAGAAGCTGTCCCAGGTCCGTGCCGGGGTGGACGTGTACCAGACCGGCCGGGTGAAGAGCCTTTCCAACGGCATCTGCCGGGTTTCCGGCCTGTCCGACGTCATGGCCGGCGAGCTTATCGAATTTGAGGGCGAGCTTCGCGGCATGGTCATGGACCTGGAAAAGGACGACGTGGGCGTGGTTTTGCTGGGCGACTACGGCAAGGTGCAGGAAGACGACGAGGTCCGCCGCACCGGGCGCATCATCGAGGTGCCCGTGGGCGAGGGGCTGATCGGCCGCGTGCTGGACGCTCTGGGCCGCCCCATCGACGGCATGGGTCTGATCCGGACCGAGGAGACACGGCCCATCGAGAGTCCGGCCCCCGCTGTGCTGGACAGAAAGCCCGTGACGATCCCCCTGCAGACCGGTATCAAAGCCATAGACGCCCTGGTCCCCATCGGACGGGGCCAGCGCGAGCTGATCATCGGCGACAGAAAGACGGGCAAGACCGCCATCGCCATCGACACCATCCTGAACCAGAAGGGCAAGGATGTGATCTGCATCTATGTGGCCATCGGCCAGAAGGAATCCACCGTGGCCAGCATCGTGGAGAAGCTGCGGGAAAACGGGGCCATGGATTACAGCATCGTGGTCTGCGCCTCAGCCTCTGAGCCGGCGCCCATGCTCTATATCGCGCCCTATGCCGGCGCGGCCATCGGCGAGTATTTCATGTATAAGGGCCGCCATGTGCTGATCATCTATGACGACCTGTCCAAGCAGGCCGTGGCCTACCGGGAGATTTCCCTGCTGCTTCGCCGTCCGCCCGGACGGGAAGCCTACCCCGGCGACGTGTTTTATCTCCACTCCCGTCTGCTGGAGCGGGCTGCCTGCCTCAGCGACGAAAAGGGCGGCGGCTCCATGACCGCACTGCCCATTGTGGAGACCAAGGCGGGCGACATCTCCGCCTATATCCCCACAAACGTCATCTCCATCACCGACGGACAGATCTTCCTGGAGGAGGAGCTGTTCAACTCCGGCATCCGTCCCGCCGTGAACCCGGGCCTTTCCGTGTCCCGCGTAGGCGGCGCGGCCCAGCTGGGGGCCATGAAGCAGGTCTCCGGCCGGCTGAGAATGGACCTGGCCCAGCACAGAGAGCTGGAGGCTTTTGCCCAGTTCGGCTCTGATCTGGATAAGGCCACCAGAGACGCCCTGAACCGGGGCCGCAAGGTGACGGAGCTTCTGAAACAGAAGCAGTACAGCCCCATGGACGCGGCAGACCAGGTGATCGCCATTTTTGCCGCCAACGAAGGCTTTATTGACAATATTGACATCAAGAGTGTGAGCCGCTACGAGCGGGAGCTCATACCCTTCATCCACAACAGCTGGCCGGAGCTTACCGCCATCATCGACAGCGGAAAGAAGCTGAGCGACGAGCAGCGGAGCAAGCTCAGGGAACTGATTACGGAATTCGGCAGAAACTTCAGCTAATACTACACAGCGGAGGGGAGGTGCGCGGATGCCGAACATATACGCCATCAAGGCCCGGATCAAAAGCGTGGAGAGCACCCGGCAGGTGACCAAATCCATGAAAATGGTGTCCACGGCAAAGCTGCGCCGTACCCAGTACACCATGAACCGGGTGCAGCCCTTCGCGGAGCACTGCCGCCGGATCCTGGAGTGCCTCTGCTCCGGCGGACTGGAGACAGAGCAGGCGCTGATGCAGGCGCGCACCGAAATAAAACGGGTGTGCTATGTACTCGTTGTGGGCAACCGGGGGCTCTGCGGCTCCTATAACAGCGATATCCTGCGCTATATGAAAGAGCTGGCAAAGCGGGAGGAAAAGGAATTTTTCACCGTGGTCTGCGGCCACTGGGGCGAGGACGTCATTGCCCAGGAGGGCCTGAACGTGAAGCGCCGTTTCCCGGACCTGAGCGACACGCCGGAACGGGGAGAGAGCGGCAGGATCTCCGATTATCTCAAAGAATTGTACCGCAGCTGCCAGGCGGATAAGATCGTGCTGGTATACCAGCGGCACAAAGGCATGGGCCAGGAGGCCGTGAACGAGCAGCTGCTGCCCGTTGTGCCCCTGAAGGGCGTCAAAGCCAGGGATTACATCTTCGAGCCGGACAGGGAGAGCCTGCTGGAGCGGGTCGCCGATCTCTATGTGGACAACGTAGTGTATGAGGCGCTGCTGCAGGCCCGGACGGGCGAGCATTTTGCCCGTATGACCGCCATGACCACCGCCACCGACAACACGGATGAAATCATCTGGAAGCTGACCCAGGAGATGAACACCCAGCGCCAGGCCCAGATCACCACCCAGATCAGCGAAGTCATCGGCGGAGCAAATGCCCTGAGCCAGGATAAGGCCAGGCGCTGAACACGGAGAAAACATTATGGGAAAAGGAATCGTAAAAAGAGTTACCGGCCCTGTGGTCGATATTGAATTTCCCCAGGGCGAGCAGCCGGAGATCCGCCGGGCGGTGGAGATCCTGGCTGACGGGCACAGTGTAAAGGCCGAGGTGGTCCAGGATATCGGCCGGGGCGGCGTGCGCTGCATCGCCCTGGCGTCCACCGACGGACTTTACCGGGGCTGCCCCGCCGTGGACACGGGAGCCACCATCACCATGCCCGTGGGCGAGGGGACGCTGGGCCGCATGTTCAATGTGGCCGGGGAGCCCATCGACGGCAAGGGAGCGGTGGACGCGGTGAAGTACATGCCCATCCATCGTGACCCGCCGGCCTTTACGGAGATCAAACCGGCAGAGGAGATGCTGGAGACCGGCATCAAGGTGGTGGATCTGCTGACCCCCTATGCCAAGGGCGGCAAGATCGGCCTGTTCGGCGGCGCCGGCGTGGGCAAGACCGTGCTGATCATGGAGCTGATCCGGAACGTGGCCTACGAGCACGGCGGTTATTCCGTCTTTGCCGGTGTGGGCGAGCGCAGCCGCGAGGGAAACGATCTCTGGAACGAGATGAACGAGTCCGGGGTCATTGACAAGACCGCGCTGGTCTTCGGCCAGATGAACGAGACCCCCGGCGCAAGACTTCGCGTGCCCTTCTCTGCCCTGACCGTGGCGGAATATTTCCGGGACGAGCGCAGGCAGGACGTGCTGCTCTTTATCGACAACATCTTCCGCTTTATCCAGGCCGGCGCGGAGGTCTCCGCGCTGCTTGGCAATATGCCCTCTGCCGTGGGCTACCAGCCTACGCTGGCCACGGATATGGGCACGCTGGAGGAGCGCATCACCTCCACACAAAAGGGCTCCATTACCTCGGTTCAGGCCATCTATGTGCCGGCCGACGACCTGACGGACCCGGCCCCGGCCACGGCCTTTGCCCATCTGGACGCCACAACGGTGCTGTCCCGCGCCGTGTCGGAGCTGGGCATCTACCCGGCGGTGGACCCGCTGGCCTCCAGCTCCCGTATGCTGGAGCCGGACATTGTGGGCCATGAGCACTATGAGACGGCCCGGGCCGTACAGACCGTTCTGGAAAAATACCGCCAGCTTCAGGATGTGATCGCTGTCCTGGGCATGGACGAGCTGAGCGCGGAGGATAAGCGCACCGTCAACCGGGCCAGAAGAATACAGCGCTTTTTGTCCCAGCCCTTCCACGTGGCGGAAAACTTCACCGGCATCCCCGGCAAGTATGTGCCCCTGAAGGAGACCATCAAGGGCTTCCAGGCCATCCTCAGCGGCGATGTGGACGATCTGCCGGAGCAGGCCTTCCTGCTCTGCGGCACCATTGACGACGTGATCGCCAAGCGCGGCAGCTTCTGAGGTGGAAAATGGCGGACAGAATCAAACTCAGCGTGGTCACCGCCGAAGGCGAAAACCACGAGAAAATGGTCAGTTACGTCTCCATACCCACGGCCTTCGGCTCGGTGGGTGTGCTGTCCGGCCACGCCCCCATGCTCTGCGCGGTGAAGAGCGGTATTTTGAAATACCGCGTGGGAGAGGACAGCCTTTTCCGCCTTTCCGTCAGCGACGGGATAGCCAATGTGGCGGACAATGAAGTGACGGTACTGGTCTCAACGATGAATATGGAATGAAAAAGTACAGGCGGAAAACCGCCTGTACTTTTTGATTTAGCGCGCTACAGCAAGGAGAGTGAGTGCAAAAAACGGGCAAAAATCGAAAAAGTGCCTTCTAGGCGATGCAAAAATTTTCTTTGTTCGTCAATTTGCAATTTGAATAGGGCAAAATATAGGCATATTGATCATTGACGCGGACAGGCTGCAAATGTTAATATATATCATGTAAAAAGTTCGTAAAAATGAAAAGGGGGGTTCAGGCGATACAATGAAAAAATATTATGTGATGATCGGCAACTACGGCAGCGGAAAAACCGAGCTGGCCATGAACTTTGCCATGAAGGCGGCGCAGCACGGCCGCACGGAGCTTCTGGATCTGGACATGGTGAACACTTACTTCCGCCTGGCCGAGCACGGCAAGCTGGTCAACATGAAGGAGATCAGGCTCGTCTCCCCCAACTACGCCTGCTCCGGCATCGAGACCCTGTCCCTGCCCGCGGAGGTGGCCTCCGCCTTTGACATGGACTGGGATACCGTGGTGTTCGACGTGGGCGGAGACGCTGTGGGCTCCACGGCGCTGGGCCGCTACCATGAGGATTTCATGGCCCTGGCTCCCGGGGAGCTGGAGGTGCTGAACGTGGTCAACATCCGCCGCCCGCTGGCAGGCACGGTGGAGAAGATCATCCACCTTCAGGAGGAGATGGAGCTCCATTCCCGGCTGAAGATCACCGGAATGATCAACAACACCAACCTGGCCCAGATGACCGGCCCGGCTGAACTGCGGGACGGCTATGAGATGATCAAACAGGTGTCTGAGATCACCGGCGTCCCGGTGGCCTACACTTCCGGGCGGAAGGAACTGCTGGACATTTTCCTGGCAGAAGGGCACGACCCCAAATACATCGGCACACCCATCGCCATCGACACCTATATGCACCGCGACTGGGACAGCTGGGTAAAGGGACTGAGCCTGTAAAAAAATTTGTATATTCCCGCGGATGCGGTTGAACAATTGTAAGCACTAAACAAGGAAATAATAAAAGAAAAGAGGTTGAATCATGGTTAAGGTAACGATCAACGAGCTTGTTTGTAAGGGATGCGGACTTTGCGCAAGAGCTTGCCCCAAAAATGTCCTCGCCCTTTCCAAAACCAAGCTCAACGCAAAAGGCTACCATCCAGCAGAAGTGGTCGACCAGGAAGCTTGTATTGGCTGCGCATCCTGCGCACGCACCTGCCCCGATGTGGCAATCAGGATAGAGAAGGATTAAGGAGGAATAGAAAATGGCATTGACTCTTATGAAGGGTAGCGAAGCGATTGCGGAGGCCGCAATCCGCGCCGGCGCACGTTTCTTCTTCGGCTATCCTATCACCCCGCAGACAGAAATTCCCGAATATATGTCCGCCCGTATGCCTGAGGTAGGCGGCTGCTTCCTCCAGGCGGAGAGCGAAGTCGCGGCAATCAACATGGTGTACGGCGCTGCCGGTACCGGCGCCCGCGTCATCACCTCTTCTTCCAGCCCCGGCGTCAGCCTGAAGCAGGAGGGCATCTCCTACATCGCAGGCGCTCAGCTGCCCTGCGTGATCCTGAACGTCATGCGCGGCGGCCCCGGTCTGGGCAGCATCCAGGCCTCCCAGGGCGACTATTTCCAGGGCGTCAAGGGCGGCGGCAACGGCGACTACCACCTGCTGACCTACGCACCCGCATCCATCCAGGAAGCCATCAACATTATGACGTTCGCCTTTGACAAGGCGGAGCAGTACCGTATGCCCGTGCTGTTTCTGGCAGACGGCATCATCGCCCAGATGATGGAGCCTGTGGAAATGCCCGAGATGGTGGACTACAAGGTGGACCCGGAGAAGAAGCCCTGGGCCGCCACCGGCTGGAAGCCCGGCGACGATCCGGCCAAGCGCGCTGTCATCAACTCCCTCTTCATCAACACCGAGGACCTGACCGTACATAACGACCACCTGCAGGCCATCTATGCCGAGGCCAGAAAGAACGAGCAGATGTGGGAGGAATACAAGCTGGAGGACGCCGAGTACATCATCACCGCCTTCGGCACCGTCTCCCGTATCGCCAGGTCCGCTGTGGATGAGCTTCGGGAAATGGGCATCAAGGCCGGCCTGTTCCGTCCCATCACCGTGTGGCCCTTCCCCTATGAGCATCTCAAGGCCGCCGCGGACCGGGAGGGCGTCAAGGCTCTGCTGGATGTGGAAGCCAACGAAGGCCAGATGCTGGAGGACGTGAAGCTGGCCGTCAACGGCGCAAAGCATGTGGATTTCTTCGGCCACTGCGGCAGCCTGATGCCCACCACCGAAGAGATCAAGGCGAAGATCCTCGAAATGAAGGAGGGTAAATAAATGTCCGTCATATTTGAAAAGACCAGTCTTTTGACCGATAAACAGTTCCACTACTGTCCCGGCTGCAACCACGGCATTATCCACCGTCTGGTGGCCGAGGTGCTGGATGAGCTGAAGCTGGACGGCAACGTTGTAGGCGTGGCGCCTGTGGGCTGCTCCGTTTTTGCCTACGATTACTTTAACTGCGACATGTTCGAGGCTGCCCATGGCCGCGCTCCCGCAGTGGCCACCGGCATCAAACGCGCAAAGCCCGATTCCGTGGTATTCACCTACCAGGGCGACGGCGACCTAGCCTCCATCGGCACAGCCGAGATCGTCCACGCCGCCCACCGCGGCGAGAAGATCGTGACCATCTTCGTCAACAACGCCATTTACGGCATGACCGGCGGCCAGATGGCCCCCACCACCCTGGTGGGCCAGAAGACCACCACCTCCCCCAATGGCCGTGACGAGGCCTGGTGCGGCGCACCCATCAAGATGTCCGAGATGCTCGCGCAGGTTCCCGGCTCCTACTATATCGAGCGCTGCGCAGTCAACAACAACGCAAACATCCTCAAAACCAAGAAGGCGATCAAAAAGGCATTCCAGTATCAGCTGGAGGGTAAGGGCTTCTGCATGATCGAAGTTCTGTCCACCTGCCCCACCAACTGGGGCTACAGCCCTGTTGAAGCACTCAAGTGGTTGGAAGAGAACATGATCCCCTACTATCCTCTGGGCGTGTATAAAGACAAGGGGGCTGCTGAGTAATTATGATGAAACAGTTTATTTTTGCAGGTTTCGGCGGTCAGGGCATGCTTCTGATCGGCAAATTCGTGGCAATGGCCTGTATGCTGGACGGCAAGCACGTCTCCTGGCTGCCCTCCTACGGCCCGGAGATGCGCGGCGGCACCGCAAACTGCTCCGTCATCGTCAGCGACGAGGAAGTTGGTTCTCCTCTGGTGGATATGGCGGACGTTATCGTGGCAATGAACCTGCCCTCTCTCCTCAAGTTTGAGAGCAAGGTCAAGCCGGGCGGCGTTCTGGTCGTCAACCAGTCTCTGATCGACCGCAAGGTGGACAGAGACGACATCCAGGTGGTCTACTGCGATGCAAACCGCATTGCCGAGGAAGTGGGCAACCCCAAGGGCGCAAACGTGGCGATCCTGGGCGCAATGCTGGAGAAAGCACCCATCACCAGCGTGGAGACCATGATGGAAGCCATCCGCATCGAACTGGGCGAGAAGAAGGCCAGATTCCTGGAGGGCAACAAAAAAGCCCTGCTGGCCGGCATGGAAGCGGCCAGATAAGCCGAACATCAATCACATGAAACAAAACTGCCGCTGCTGTTTTCAGCAGCGGCAGACTTTTTCCTGTTTCCCTCTTGAAAAATATGCGCCGGCAGATATAATCTTTCGTGGATGAAGAACCCAAAATAAAAACAATGTGCCGCTGGCCGCTGAGCGGCAGAAGGGAGAGCCCAATGGAAAAACTGAATGTCTGCCTTGTAAACGACTCCTTTCCGCCTGCCATAGACGGTGTGGCCAACGCCGTTACCAACTATGCACAGATCATCAACAAAGGGTATGGCAGCGCCGCGGTGGTGACGCCCTTTTATCCGGACGCGGATGACAGCGCCTTTGCCTTTCCTGTGATCCGCTATCCCAGCGTGGATACGACAAAAGCCGTGGGCTACCGGGCCGGTATCCCTTTTTCCCCGGAGGTAATGAACCGGCTGGAGGGGGAGAACTTCAATCTCATTCACAGCCACTGTCCCATTACCTCCACCATCCTGGCCAGATCCCTGCGTGACAGGATCCATGTGCCCCTGGTCTTTACTTACCACACCAAGTTTGATATCGACATTGCCAACGCCGTCAAAAGCAGGCTCCTGCGGGAAGAGGCGGCCAGACTGCTGGTGGAGAATATCGCCGCCTGTGACGAGGTCTGGACCGTGAGTCACGGCGCGGGGGAGAATCTGCGGAAGCTGGGCTATGAGGGGGATTACTTGGTTATGCCCAACGGCGTGGATTTTCCCAAAGGCAGGGTGCCGGACGAGCTCGTGGAACAAGTCACGGCGGGCTATGACCTGCCGGCCGGACTGCCGGTGTTCCTGTACGTGGGTCGGATGATGTGGTACAAGGGCATCCGGATCATCCTGGACGCCCTGAAAACGCTGATGGACGGCGGCAGAGATTTTCGCATGGTCTTTGTGGGCGCGGGAAATGACAAAGAGGAGATCTGCGCATACAGCAGTGCTCTCGGCCTGGACGCGAAGGTGTTTTTTGCCCCGGCCATACACGACAGAAATCTGATCCGCGCCTGGTATTGCCGGGCGGACCTGTTCCTTTTCCCCTCAAGCTTTGACACCAACGGCCTGGTTGTGCGTGAGGCGGCCGCCTGCGCCCTGCCCAGCGTGCTGGTGGTGGGAAGCTGCGCCGCCGAGGACGTACAGGACGGCGTGAACGGCTTTCTTATCCAGGAAAACGCGGCCTCCATGGCGGAGACGCTGCAAAGGCTGTGCCATGAGGCTGAGACGATAAAACGAGTGGGAGAAAATGCGGAGAGAGACCTTTACCTGTCCTGGGACAGCTCTGTAGCCGCCGCGGTTGACCAGTATCAGGCGGTGCTGGACAATTTCAAACGGGGCCTTTACCCGCGGCACGAGCGCTTTTCCGATGAGATGTGCCACGCCGCGGCAAAGGCTATGGAGGATCTTTACCGAAATCGGGAGCGGCAGCAGAACGCGGTTTCCGAGGTCAAAACCGAGCTGCACGAGATACGCGCCGAAATCGCGGAGAGCCGGGAAAAAGTCCGCGGGAAACTGGATGAATTGACGCAGCGCATCGACCGTTTTTTGTAAAAGGGAGAGCGTGAGACTCATGCAAAGCATGAAAAGAGATACAAATGAGATCACCGAAGGGGTGATCTGGAAGCAGCTGCTGGCCTTTTTCTTCCCCGTGCTGCTGGGCAGCCTTTTTCAGCAGCTGTACAACACCGTGGACACCATGATCGTGGGCCGCTTTGTGGGGACGGAGGCCCTGGCGGCGGTGGGCGGCTCCTCTGCCCAGATTTTGAACCTGATCATCGGCTTTTTCACCGGCGTGTCCTCCGGGGCCACGGTGATCATTGCCCAGTTCATCGGGGCAAGGGAGGAAGAGGACGTGTCCCGGGCGGTCCACACGGCCATGATTTTGGCGGCGGTCTGCGGCGGGATCATGACCGTTCTGGGGATCGCGACGGCGCCCTGGCTGCTGCGAATTATGGACGCCCCGGCGGACACCATGCGGGACTCCGTGCTGTATCTGCGCCTGGTGTACCTGTCCATGATCCCCGGGATGATCTACAACATGGGTTCCGCCATTCTCCGGGCGGCCGGGGACGCCAGGCACCCGCTGATCTTCCTGATCCTGTGCTGCCTGGTGAATGTGGTTTTGGACCTGCTGCTGGTCTGCGTGTTTCAAATGGGGGTGGCCGGTGTGGCTGTGGCCACTTCTCTGGCCCAGTTGGTCAGCGCGGTGCTGGTCTGCGCCTTTCTGGCCAAAAGCCGGGAGAGCTACCGGCTGGACAGAAAGCTGCTCAGGGCCGACCGGCGTATGCTGCGGCGCACGGTGCGCATCGGCCTGCCCACAGGACTGCAGTCCGTGCTCTACGGCGTGTCCAATATGATCATCACCGCCTCGGTGAACAGCTTCGGCACGGACACGGTGGCGGCCTGGGTGGCCATGTGCAAGCTGGACGCGCTGACCTGGCTGGTCATGAGCGCCTTCGGCGTGGCCGTGATGACCTTCGTGGGCCAGAACTACGGCGCGCAGCGCATCGACCGGGTGAAGAGCAGCATCAGACTGTGCATGGTCATCGCGGCAGGGGTGACGGTGCTGACCGGGACCCTGTTTATCTTGTGCGGAAGGGTGTTCTTCTTCCTGTTTACGGACGATGTGCGGATCATCGACATGGCGGTGAAGCTGCTGCTGTGTATCGCGCCCTGGTACTGGCTGTATGTGCCGGTAGAGGTGCTCAGCGGCAGCCTGCGGGGCATGGGGGACACCCTGGTGCCCACCATCATTACCGCCGTGGGGATCTGCCTTGCCCGCGTGCTGTGGGTGTTCGCTCTGGTGCCCCACTGGCATACCATCCAGGCCGTCACCATCAGCTATCCTATCACCTGGGGCCTGACCTCGCTGGCCTTTTTCATCTATTATCTCCGCTTCAGAAAAAAGAGACTGTCCGCGTAAGATTTTGCGCACAAAGCGCCCCGGGCCTTTCGCGCACTGTAAAAAAACAAAAGGCGTGACCTTCGCGGTCACGCCTTTTGCCTTGCAGAGCGCGTATACGGCGTTACGCCGTATGGCAATGCGCCTTGTATCTGTTTGAAAAATTGGAAGTTGACGTACTGGCAGCAAAGCCTCTCTTGCCTCTCCCCATGGGAGAGGTGCCCCCGTAGGGGGCGGAGAGGGCCCTCTCAGTCGGCTGCGCCGACAGCTCCCCCAAAGGGGGAGCCAAGTGCGCGATAACTTCCAATTTGTATATCTGCCCGGCTCCATCCATTCACGCCGGGGGTTCATGTTTCGTTATCGCAGATACAGCTTGGTCTTGTTTTCATAGCCCTGGGGCCGGTAGGTCACGGAGGAGATCCGCTGGCCGGACACCCCGTATTTTTCACTGTAGCCAAACAGATTGATGTAGCGGTGCAGGTCCGGCTCTTCCGCGTCCATGGCGCAGAGCAGCTCATAGGTGGCCTTGGTGTCGTCAATGGCCCGGTGGGTGTTCTGGGAGACGAGGGAATAGGCCTCCACCGCGTTGCACAGCTTGTGTGGGAAGGGCCGCCGGTCCCGGTAGACCGTCAGCGCGTCCAGCATATGTACGTTTTTCAGCACCCCGGCCTTCCCAAAGCCATTGAGAAAGTAATACAGAAATCCCAGGTCAAACTGGGCGTTGTAGGCCACCACCAGGGGGCGCTCCAGACTGAGCATCTCCGCCAGATCGGCGCAGGCCTCCTCCTTGCTCACGCCCTCATTTTCCAGCATGGCGTCGGTAATGCCGGTGAGCTCCACAATTTTGGGCGGGATGCTGCGGCCGGGGCTGAGACGGATAAAATTGTCGTATTCCTGCGCCTCGCCGCCGCGGGATATGCGCAGCATGGCGAGCTCAATGATCTCCTCCCTGCGGGGGCTGAAGCCGGTGGTCTCCGTGTCCAGAACGACGATATTGTCAAAGCGGTCAAATAATGTTTCAAGCATGGCCCATTCTCCTTACAGAGCGATAATAACACGCATTATTACAATGACTGAATTTCATAAAAGCGGTTAAAAGAGCCGTTTTTATGAAATTTCGCGGCATAAGCCGGGCGAATAAACCGCTTTGCGGTTTGTTCAGTAGTCATTATAATACTTTGATTTTCGCCATAAATCAACAGTAAATCCCCGTCCAATAAAGAAAGCGCGGCGGCAGGAACATTTTCTGCCCGAAAGAGCATTTTCATGTCATGTAGTATATCTGTTGACAAACAAAAAACAGGATGATAGTATCAAAACGTAGCTTTGACATAGAAAAACCACAGGAGGAACACAAATGAAAAAATTGTATCATCGCACGGCTCCGGCGGCTCATCGCCCAGGTGTCCTGACCACCCATGTTCATTCCCGCTGCCATAGGCCTGCGCTGATCGGATGAGGTGACGGATATGAATGCAAAAGATTTTGGTTTTGAACTGCTGCATCTGGGGATAAACCGGTCTGGCCCGGAAGAGGGGACGGCCACGGCAAAGCTCATGGCGGAGCTTTTTGGCTTCCCGCTTCGGGAGACGGAGGCCTCATGGTTCGTCAATGAACAGTTTGAAGTCATGAAAAAACCTTTCCGCGGCACACTCGGGCATTTTGCCATCGGTACAAACGACATTAACGGCGCCCGCAAGTGGCTGGAAAGCAAGGGAATTGAGTTTGATGACAGCTCAGCCGCCTTTGATGAAAACGGCAAACTCAGGCTCATTTATTCCAACAATGAGATCGGCGGTTTCGCTTTCCATCTCACGCAGAAAAACTGATTGAACAAAGCAGATCCAAGAGCGAATATACGATTCAAAAAGGGAAAAATCAATGGCTGTTCTCAGCAGACTGGCTTCAGCCGGTGTAGTTACCGTTGTAGTTCTTGGACAATTGACAAGCTTGCTGCCGCGGGATCAATTGGCCCCGCGGCAGTTTTTCTTTGCCCATTAGGGCGGATATACGCCTGAGAAATGCAGCTATAGCGCAAATTAAGACAAAATATCAAGACAATCTAAAGAAATTGTATAGCATTATAACCAAAAAATTTCGCCTGATGAATTGACTATGCAAAAGCAAAATATTATAATATCCATATCGAGGTACGAAGAATAGTACGCGTTTTTGAAAAATATTTTAAACAGGAGGGAAAACATGAAGAAAAAGGTAAAGAAGCTCTTTACTGCCGCAATTCTGGGCGGACTTGGCTTTCTGGCCGTAAAGCTGTGCCAGAGGGACGAGGTTCAGGACAAGCTGATGAGCTGGATGGGTGAAGACCTGTTCCTTGCCGTACTCTCCAAAGTGAGACTGGCCGGCGACGTTCTGGCCTGGCCCATTCACTTTGTGAAGGCGCTGCTGCCCTGACCGAAAGAGGAATGTGAAAAAATTCAAGAAAGGAATATACGATGAACGAAAAGTACGAAGCTTTATTTACTCCGTTCAAAATCGGAAGTGTAGAAATTCCCAACCGCATCGTTCAGTGCTCCATGGGCGGCACCTCCCTGTTCGGCTGGCTGGAGCCCTCCCACTTTGACACCGAGGCTGCCGACTTCCTGCTGAAGAGAGCAAAGGACGGCGTGGGCCTGGTCCTGCCCGGCATGCAGACCATCCGCGACACCATGGGCAGAAAGTGGCTGGATCAGAACAGAAGCATGTACCGTCAGCTGAAGCCCTACATGGACGAGTACCACAAGACCGGCGGAAAGCTGTTCATTCAGCTGGCCGGCGGCTTCGGCCGCTCCATGGCCGTCACCCCCTGGATGGCCGCTCTGGGCAGAAATGACCTGCTGAACAAGATTGCAAGCCCCATCGTGGACGTGCAGTACAGCTGCGCCTCCGCTTCCGCCACGCCCAACCGCTGGGCGGATAACCTGGATTCCCGCCCCTTCACCGTGGAGGAAATTCAGGAGATGGTCTGGCACTTCGGCGCCACCGCAAAGAAGCTGCGCGAGGCCGGTGTTGACGGCGTTGAGATCCACGCGGTCCATGAGGGCTACAACCTGGACCAGTTCGCCATTGCCAACATGAACTTCCGTAACGACCAGTACGGCGGCTCTCTGGAAAACCGCCTGCGTTTCGCTACCGAGATCGTTCAGTCCATCAAGCAGCAGGCCGGCGCGGACTTCCCCGTCTCCCTGCGCTACTCTGTCCGCTCCATGACCAAGGGCTGGCGCAAGGGCGCAATGCCCGGCGAGGACTTCGAGGAGTTCGGCCGCGACATGGCAGAGTCCGAAAAGGTGGTCCAGATCCTGGAGAAGGCCGGATACGACTTCCTCAACTGCGACAACGGTACTTACGACGCCTGGTACTGGGCACATCCGCCTCAGTATCTGCCCGATAACTGCAACCTGGCAGACGTTGAGCACATCCGCCAGTTTGTCAAGATCCCCGTGGCCTGTGCCGGACGTATGGATCCGGTCAAGGCCGCCGAAGAGATCGCCGCCGGCCGTCTGGACGCAATGGCCATCGCCCGCCAGAACCTGGTGGACGAGAACTGGGTCACCAAGATCAAGACCGGCAGAGAGAACGAGATCCGTCCCTGCATCCGCTGCCACAACGGCTGCTTCAACTTCTCCAAGACCGCCGGTTCCGAGAACATGCAGTCTCTGGAGGACTCCCTGCATCTGGGCCGCTGCGCACTGAACCCGCCCACCATGCAGCATAAGCGTTATAAGATCGTCCCCACCAAGAATCCCAAGAAGGTCGCCGTCATTGGCGGCGGCATCGGCGGCATGGAGTGCTGCCTGGTGCTGAAAAAGCGCGGCCACAAGCCCGTCCTGTTTGAAAAGACCGGCGAGCTGGGCGGCCTGTTCATCACCGCCTCCGCCATGAGCTTCAAGGAGAACGACAGAGAGCTGATCCAGTGGTACAAGAACGAGGTGGCCAGAGAGGGCATTGAGATCCACCTGAACACCGAGATCAACGACCTGGGCACCCTCCGCGGCTTTGACGAGATCATCGTCTGCACCGGTTCCGTTCCCAGAACCATGCCTTCCATCAAGGGCTTTGAAAAGACCCTGAACTTCACCCAGCTGCTGGTTGAGAAGAAGGAAGTTGGCGACAAGGTCCTGTTCCTGGGCGGCGGCCAGTCCTCCTGCGAGGCAGCCTACGACCTGGTGCTCCAGGGCAAGCACCCCATCATCGTGGAGTACGGCAACGATCTGGTAGCGGCTCAGGCTACCTGCCTGGCCAATACCTCCTTCCTGCGCGACGCCATGGAGTACCACAAGGTTCCCGTATACCTGCACAGCACAGTCACCGAGATCGGCGACGGCTATGCCATGGTCAAGGGGCCGGACGGCAGCTTCAAGGTGGAGTGCGACGCTGTGGTCAACGGCATCGGCTTTGTTCCCACTCCCGTGGGTGAGAAGGGCGCACACGTCCACCGCGTGGGCGACTGCGTGGCCATCGGCAACCTGCGTACCGTCATCTGGCGCGCATGGGATATCTGCATGCGCATCTGATATCAATCAAATCAATAAAAAATCTGCAAGCGGTTTTCCGCTTGCAGATTTTTTTTGACCGTATATGGGAAACTAACATCAAAGATGGGCCAGGATCTTCTGCCCACGCTTTTTCAGCCACAGCAGAGCTAGGGCGGAAGCGGCGGCGCTGAGCAGGGTGCAGAGCAGCAAAAACAGCGCCTGGCTCAGCTTGTCGCCTAAGAAGATGTAGCCGATAATCAGCAGAAAAGCGATGCCCCAGTTGGCCAGCATGGCCACGATCACACTGGCGCTCTGCTTGACCGCCACAGTCTCGTTGGTCCAGTTCAGGTTGGGCAGCTTCAGGTTGATCATCAGCCCCAGCGCGGCGCAAAGCAGCACATAAATGACCGAGAAAACCAGTAGCAGCACGGTGCTGACCAGATCCACCTGCAAAACGACGGCTAAAACCAGCATACAGACAAAGGCGGGGATGGCGGTGATCAGCATGTGCAGCGTCAGCTTGCTTTTCAGCACCTGCCAGCCGCTGACGGGCAGGGACTGGGTGAGCCAAAGGGTCTTGCCCTCCAGAGAGATGGAAGGGGCAGTGACCACGTTCATAGAACCGATCAGGGCGATGGCCCCGGCGGCCAGCAGGGGCAGCGCCGCGTCCAGCTCCGGGATCTGGGCCAGAATGGGGCGGAAGTCGTCCAGCTTCACCACCAGCACCACGGTGCCGATGAGCATCATAATGGAGCCCAGAGAGCAGTTCATCATATAGGTGGGGCTGCTCCAGAAGCGCAGAGCCTCCTTTTTCAGCAGGGCCGCGCCCTGGGAGGAGCGCTTCATGGGCTTCTCGCTGTATTTGACCTTGGCCGCGCCCCGCTTGCCGGTGGCGATGCGGATAAAGCTGGCGGACAGCAGCAGGTAGATCAGGCCAAAGAACACCAGCACCAGCGCCGCGAAGATCAGCAGGGAAGTCCAGCTGCCTGCAGCGGCCATGCCCATCTGATACAGGGGGTACAGGGCCTTTTTCACCGTGGCCCCCACGGCCTCGCTGTTGACCAGGATCAGTTGGAGATAGGTGTTGACCTTGGAGTAGGCGTAGAAGTACAGGCAGAGGAAACCCACGCACAAAATCATGGACACCAGACTCTTGTTCCGCATCCGGGAGGAGGCCAGGGCCGTCAGCCAGCCCAATATGCAGGAGAGGCCCAGGGTGAACAGGGGCAGCAGCAGGCAGATCAGAATGTAGATGATGATCTGGGACAGGCCCATGCCGAAATTGACGATATACACCGCCCCGGCAGGGAGGAGGACCAGCAGTTCAAAGACCAGGGCCTGGCCGAAAAGGCCAAGAAGCCGGCTCACCAAAATCAGGCGGCTGGGGATGGGCATGGAGAGCAAAAGCTCGTTGTCCTTGGCCTCATACAGCTTGGATTGGGTGGTAAAGACGCTGCCGATGACGCCCATGGCGGTGGCCATGATGCCCATCAGGGCAAAATACAGCCAGTCCAGACCCATGCTCACCAGGGGCTTGCACAGCGCACCGGCGCTGGCGAAGAAAAGAAAACCAAAGCAGGCCAGCACATACAGCATCAGAAACGCGTAGCCAATCATGCCGCCCACAGAGCGGCGCTTTCCGGCTTTGCCGCTCATAAACATAAAGGAAACCGTTTCGGAAAACTGTTTTTGCATCAAAGCTTTAAGCATGGTCGTCCTCCAGTTCCAGGAATACGGACTCCAGACTTTCGTCGCCCTTCACGTCCTCCATGGTGCCGGACTTGATGAGCCGTCCGCCCTTGATGATGGCCACCTTGTCGCAGAGCTTTTCCGCCACTTCCAGCACATGGGTGGAGAAGAAGATGGCGCCGCCCCGGTCGCAGATGTCCCGCATGAGGAGCTTCAGCGTGTGGGAGGCCTTGGGGTCCAGACCCACAAAGGGTTCGTCCATGATGATGAGCTTGGGCTCGTGGATCAGGGCGGAGATGATGGCCAGCTTCTGCTTCATGCCGTGAGAGTAGCTGCCGATGGGCTGGGCCAGGTCGTCGGTCAGCTCAAAGGCGTCCGCGTAGCGGCGGATGCGCTCCTGCCGGTCGCTCTGGCTGACGCCGAAAATGTCCGCCACAAAGTTCAGGTACTTGATGCCGCTCATAAAGTCGTACAGGTCCGGGTTGTCGGGGATATAGGCAATTTTGCGCTTACAGGACAGGGGATCGCCCTTGACGGAAACGCCGTCCACCCGGATCTCGCCGCTGTCAAACTGCAAAATGCCGCAGCAGGCCTTGATGGTGGTGGTCTTGCCTGCGCCGTTGTGGCCGATAAAGCCGTAGATCTCGCCCTTTTCGATGTGCAGGCTCAGATCATCCACCGCTTTTTTCTCTCCGTAGAGCTTGGTCAGATGTTCGATTTTAAGCATGTTCTCTCTCCTCCGCGTATTTCATGAATTCCTCAGTTTTGCTCCAGTATTTGCTTCCCCAGTTTTCAAAATCCCACTGGGACATGTAGCCGTTGCACTCGTAGTCGATGTAGTACAACAGCCCGTCCCGGACAATAAAATTGGTGGGAAAGTAGTCGATGTTCAGCCCGGCGGGATATAAAAGACCGCACATAGCATGGATCTGCGCAAAATACTCCGGCCGCATGGCGTCTTGCAGCACCAGCTCGTCAATGCGCTCTCCCTCAATGTATTCCTTTAATATCCGCTCGTTTTCCCGGTCCGCCGCAAGGAGCGCCGGCATGGGGATGCCCACGCGGCGGAGGGTTTCATAGTCTTTCAATTCGGATTGCAGCTTGTCGCCGAACTGGTAGTAGCTGCAGGGCTCGTGGTGGATCTGCTTCAGGGTGTGTTGGCCCTCTCCGTCCGTCACCAGATAGGAGTAGCCGCCCTTGCCGTGGCCCAGCAGGCGCAGGACCCGGTAGCTTTTTCCGTTTACCGAAAGGGTTTCAGGCGTCATGGCTTTTGATCCTCCATTTCTCCGGCGCGGTGATGATGAGGCCGTCCGCCTCCCGGCGCAGGGCAAATTTTTGCAGCAGGGCCTCCACCGGGCTGCCCTCGGCTACGCCGCCCGGGACGCGGATAACCGCCCCAGCGTCAAACTGTGCCAGGGCGCTGACGCAGAGCCGCTCCGCGCCGCCAAGCCGCCGGTATTCCGGGGCCACCAACAGTGCGTCCAGACTCTTGTTGTCCCGTGAGAACAAAATTGCGCCCGCAAGCTGCCTGCCCTTTCGCAGAACAAAGACCTCCCTTTCAGAGACTCGGGCGGGCAGCAACTTCTCCCCGCTCTGGGAAAGTACAGAAAACAGGTCCTTTTCCCGGGAAAACAGCGCAATGAGGGCCGGAATGTCGCTGTAGCCCGCGTAGTAGGGGGAGAAAAGCGCCCCCTCCTCATCGGAGATGCCCATCAGCAGATTCACGCCCCGGCGAAGCTCGGAAGCCTTGTCTGAATATTCCGCGCCGCTCTCGTGCATGATGGTACTGCCCACACCGTGGGTCAGAAAGGCGGCGGTGGCCTCCGGGCTGATCCGGGAGGGCAGACCGCAGTCTGCCAAAGCCTGTATGATCCGCAGGATATAGGGCTCCAGGGCCTGCAAGGCCCGCTCGCGGATGGCCCAGCGCACCGTCCAGTGAAGCTTGGCGCCGTAAAGCTGCCGAAAACGCTCGGTCTCCTCCGCAAGAGAGGCAAACACGTCGGTCATGATCCGGTAGGGGTCCCGCCCGGCCCGGCTGACCAGCTCTTCCATCCTGCCCTCATAGCGGGAGAAGAAACGGTCCATGGCCAGGGAAAAAGCCTCGTCCTTATTTTTGAAGTAGTAATAGAACAGCCCCACCTCGCAGCCCACGCGGTTTGCGATCATGCGGATGGAGGTGTTTTCATAGCCGTTTTCGAAAAACAGGGCCAGCGCCGTGTCGATCAGCTCGTCCTTCTTGCCGCCCTCTAAAACCGGCTTTCTTGCCATGTACTCACTCCCTGAGAAATTAATTGAATATCGTTCAAATAAAATATACTACCGGCGAAAAACATTGTCAAGAATTAATTGAACATCGTTCAAGAAATATGCGTTTGCCATTGTGCCCCAGTTGTGGTATAATGTCGCGGCTATGGAAGGAGCGATATTTTGGAAAGTATAAATCAAATTCTCGCCCGGGAGCTGAACCGGGACCAGAGCCATATTGACAACGTGATCCAGCTGCTGGACGAGGGCAACACCATCCCCTTCATCGCCCGCTACCGCAAGGAGCTCCACGGGGCCATGGACGACACCGCCCTGCGCACCCTGGCGGAACGGCTGGAGTACCTGCGCTCGCTGCAGGAGCGGCGGGAGACGGTGAAAAAGTCCATCGAGGAGCAGGGAAAAATGACGGAGGAGCTGAGCGAAGCCATCGACAACGCCGCAACCCTGGCCGCCCTGGAGGACCTGTACCGCCCGTACAAGCAAAAGCGCCGCACCCGGGCCACCGTGGCAAAGGAAAAGGGGCTGGAGCCGCTGGCCCTGCGGCTTTTCGCCCAGGAGAACGACTGCCCCGCGCCGGAGGAACTGGCGGAGGAGTTTATCGACCCGGATAAGGGCGTGGAGACCGTGGAGGATGCCCTGGCAGGGGCCTCGGATATCGTGGCGGAGATGCTCTCCGACGACGCGGAGATCCGAAAGCTGCTGCGGGATTTCATTTGGAGAAACGCCGCCCTGGAATCCACCGCCGCGGTGGAGGAGGATTCGGTCTACCGGCTGTATTATGATTTCAGCCAGCGGATCGACCGGCTCCAGGGTCATCAGATTCTGGCCATCAACCGGGGCGAGAAGGAGGGCTTTTTGAAAGTCGGCCTGAAACTGGACCGGGACGCCGCTCTCCAGCGTCTGCGCCGCCGGGTGATCCAGCCGGGCAGCCCGGCCATGGCCTTTGTCCGCGCCGCGGCGGACGACGCCTATGACCGCCTGATCTTCCCCTCCATGGAGCGGGAGACCCGCTCCGCTTTGACCGACACCGCCTGCGAAGGCGCCATAAAAATGTTCGCCCTGAACCTGAAGCCCCTGCTGATGCAGCCGCCGGTGAAGGGCAAGGTGACCATGGGTCTGGACCCGGGCTACCGCAACGGCTGCAAGGTGGCCGTGGTGGACGGCACCGGCAAGGTGCTGGACACGGCCGTGGTCTATCCCACCTTCAGCGAGAACAAAAAGAAAGAGGCCATACGCATCCTGTCCGGCCTGATCCGCAAGCACGGCGTGGAGCATATTGCCATCGGCAACGGCACAGCCTCCCGGGAGACGGAGCAGATGACCGTGGAAATGCTCCACGAGCTGGGCGGCGGCCAGGCCTATGCCATTGTCAACGAGGCGGGGGCCTCGGTGTACTCCGCTTCCAAGCTGGCGGCGGAGGAGTTTCCCGACTATGATGTGAACCTGCGCTCCGCCGTGTCCATCGCCCGGCGGCTCCAGGACCCGCTGGCGGAGCTGGTAAAGATCGACCCCATGGCCATTGGCGTGGGCCAGTACCAGCACGATATGCCCCAGGCCAAGCTGGAGGAGACCCTCAACGGCGTGGTGGAGGACTGCGTAAACGCCGTGGGCGTGGACATCAATACCGCCTCACCCTCTCTTTTGCAGCGGGTCTCCGGCCTGACCAAAACTACGGCGAAAAATATCGTTCTCTACCGGGAGGAAAACGGGGCCTTTACCAGCCGCAAGCAGATCAACAAGGTGCCAAAGCTGGGCCCCAAGGCCTTCCAGCAGTGTGCGGGCTTTCTCCGTGTGCCGGAGAGCAAACAGGTGCTGGACAACACCGCCGTCCACCCGGAGAGCTATGAGGCGGCGGAAAAGCTGCTGGCCCTCTGCGGCTTTACGCTGAAGGACGTGGCGGCAGGGAACATTTCCGAGCTGCCCCGGCGTCTGGAAGCCTATGGTGCGGAAAAGGCGGCAGAGGAATGTGCGGTGGGCGTCCCCACCCTGATGGACATCGTGTCCGAGCTGTTAAAGCCCGGCCGGGACCCCAGAGATGAGCTGCCCCCGGTGCTGCTGCGCAAGGACGTGCTGGAGATCAAGGACTTGAAGCCCGGCATGGAGCTGACCGGCACGGTGAGAAATGTGATCGATTTCGGTGTGTTCGTGGACATCGGCGTCCACCAGGACGGCCTGGTCCACATCTCCCAGGTCTGCGATAAGTTCATCCGCCACCCCAGCGAGGTGGTGGCCGTGGGCGATGTCGTCAAGGTGGTGGTCCTGGACGTGGACGAGAAAAAGCACCGGATCTCCCTGTCCATGAAACAGGCGAAAAAGTAAAAATACACCCGTAAACGGTGAAGCGCAAGGCGTCGAACTTTGTCGACGCCTTGAAAAATCCTTGCGCAAAATGCGCAAGGATTTTTTGCCGGGAGGAAAAGCCGCCCGCTCACAGAGTCTTTTCTGTAAGTGGGCGGCTTGACATTGAAAAAGTAACGATTGCGTGATAAAATATTTATATATGTGTTCATATCCATGCACGGAAGTGTCTTATGGCTGTAAGCGATAAAGAACTATTCCATTGCTGATCGAAAAAGAAAGAGAGGCAACTACAAATGGCCAATAAACTGGAACTGACCTGGTACGGCAAGGATGAGCCGATCCGTGTGGAGCCGCGCCTGTTGATTGAAAATGCCGCCCTGTCCAACACGGCTTCTGACCCGGATACCCAGAACATGATGATTCACGGGGACAACCTGCTGGCGCTGAAAGCGCTGGAGAGCAAATACGCTGGGCAGGTGAAGTGCATCTACATTGACCCTCCGTATAATACCGGGTCGGCATTTGAACATTACGATGATAATTTTGAACACAGCATTTGGCTTAACTTGATTAGACCGCGCCTTACTATTTTATGGAGTCTTCTACACGAAACAGAGGGTAGCATTTGGATAAGTATCGATGACTCTGAGCAAGCATACATTCGTGTTTTGTGTGATGAAATATTTGGACGGCATAATTTTATGGCGCAGATTGTATGGCAAAAGCGATATTCTCGTGAAAATCGCGAATCAATTGGCGATGTTCATGAGTATATTCTTGTATATGCGAAGAACCCTGCTCGCTTTAAAGAAATAAGGAATCTTGTCCCTATGACGGAGGAACAGGCGAAAGTATATAAGAACCCGAACAACGATCCTCGTGGTCGTTGGAGACCTGTTCCTATGACGGCACAAGCGGGGCATGCAACGCCAGATCAGTTTTATGAAATCCAAGCGCCTGGCGGAAAAATATTTACTCCTCCTGCCGGCAGATGTTGGTCTCTGTCAAAAAAGACTTTTGAGGAGCTTCTGGCTGATGGTAAAATTTATTTCGGTAAGGATAACAACAGCCAACCCAACAAAATTAGATACCTATCAGAAGTTCCAGGTGTAGCGCCTTGGACATGGTGGCCAAGTGATGAAGTTGGCCATACAGACTCTGCAAAAAAAGAAATAATGGAGATTTTTGGCAAGGACAACATCTTCGATACGCCAAAGCCTGAAACACTCATTGAACGCATTATCCACATCGCCTCCAACCCCGGCGACTTGGTTCTCGACTCTTTCCTTGGCTCCGGTACCACTGCCGCCGTTGCACAGAAAATGGGGCGGCGGTGGATCGGCGTGGAAATGGGTGACCACGCTTATACCCACTGCAAGGTGCGTCTGGACAAGGTCATTGCCGGACAAGACCCCGGCGGCATCACCAAAGCACAGAACTGGCAGAGCGGTGGCGGATACCGTTTCTATGAGGTTGCGCCGACCCTTATCAACAAAGACCCCTTTGATGAGTACGTCATCAATGAAGCGTATGATGCGGATATGCTGGCGGCGGCCGTTGCCCTGCATGAGGGCTTCCGCTATCAGCCGGACAGCAGCCTGTTCTGGAAGCAGTCCGTGGGCAACGAAAACAGCTATCTCTTTGTGACCACCCGCCACCTGAACAGTACCTATCTGGACTCCATCAAGGACACCATGGAGGAGGGCGAATACCTGATTATCGCCTGCCGTTCCTTTGACAGCGGCCTGGACAAGGCGTACGGCAATATCACCGTCAAAAAAATCCCGCAAATGCTGCTTGACCGCTGTGAGTTCGGCAAGACCGATTACAACCTGAACATTGTACATCCGCCGGTCTATGAGGATGAAGCAGAAGAGGAGGAACAGGATGAATAACCATTTTCCTCAATATACCACAGACTATATCAGCGGCGTCATGTCCCTGCGCAAGCCGCAGACGCAGTCTCTCAAAATTCTGGAGGAGATTGTCAATACTGTGCAGCTTCGCAAGGGGATGAACCTGAAGGCTGCGCTGGGCGCTGTCCATGCCATGTACCCGATTTGTACCGATTTTGAGCGGGACTTCATGTCGCTGACCTTTGCTCTGGCTACCGGTGTGGGCAAGACCCGGCTGATGGGTGCGTTCATTGCCTATCTGTATACCCAGCACAACATCCGCAACTTCTTCGTTGTCGCGCCGAATACAACAATTTATGAGAAGCTGAAAAGGGATCTGAGCGACAGCAACAGCGAAAAATATGTGTTCCGCGGTCTCGGCTGCTTCGTCGCGGCACCGCAGATTATCACGGATGATGATTACCGCGAAAAAACGATTTCCCTGTTTGAATCCGATGTTCATATTTTCGTATACAACATCGATAAGTTCAACAAGGAAGGCGCAAACATGAAAAAAGTGAACGAGCTGATTGGCAACTCGTTCTATCAGTATCTGTCCGAATTGCCGGATTTGGTGCTCATTATGGATGAATCTCACCACTATCGGGCAGAAAAGGGCGCGCAGGCGCTCAACGAACTGCATCCGCTGCTGGGTCTGGAACTGACCGCCACACCCCTCGTGGCTCAGGGGAACAAGCAGATACCTTTCAAAAATGTGGTATATGAGTATCCGCTGTCCAAAGCGATTGAGGATGGCTATACCCGTACTCCGTTTGCGGTTACCCGTTCCGATATTGATTTTTACAACTTTGGCGATGAGCAGCTCGATAAAATGATGCTGCTGGACGGCATCGCCTGTCATGAGAACACGAAACGCAAGCTGGAAGTTTACGCTGCCAATCACGGCAAACGGCTTGTAAAACCGTTTATGCTGGTTGTCTGCAAGGACACCGACCACGCCGCCTGGGTGGAGAAGTTTGTCAAATCCGATGAATTTCGCGGCGGAGCTTATCGAAACAAGACCATTATCGTCCATTCCAGGCAAAAAGGCGCAGAGACCGAAGC
Source organism: uncultured Clostridia bacterium (assembly GCA_946061515.1). Classification (GTDB taxonomy): domain Bacteria; phylum Bacillota; class Clostridia; order Oscillospirales; family Oscillospiraceae; genus Limivicinus. Next base: position 17,585 of record CAMGRL010000005.1, on the reverse strand, counting down.
CAACACCCGCCTGCTTCTGGATGTGGAAAGTCCTGAAAACCCGGTGGAAATTGTCATCCATGTTAATATGCTCAAAGAGGGGTGGGACGTAAACAACCTTTATACAATCGTTCCGCTCCGCACGGCTGCATCCAAAATTCTGCGTGAGCAAATGGTAGGCCGTGGCCTGCGTCTGCCCTATGGAGAACGCACCGGGGATAAAGATGTGGATGCAGTCATGCTGACCGCTCACGATAAATTCAACGACATTCTGGCTGAAGCCCAGAAGGGCGATTCTATCTTTAAAGCCGGTAATATCATCAAGGCGGAAGGAATCGTACCGGAACAGGTTGCCTATACGCAGCTGGCGATTGAGGCAGAGCCAGAAACAAACCTTCAAAAGGCTTATGAGCATACCCAGCTCCAGAAAACAGCGGCAACGGATGCACTGCTGAAAAAGGCCGCTGAAATCATCAGCACAGAGGTCGAGCAGCATATTCAGCATACGCCTGCGCACACGGTTACTCCCACTCAAGCCCAGCAGATTGTGGAGACGGTCAAGCAGAAGGTTTCTGAAGATAAAGACCTGGGCGATATATTTAAGGAAAATGAAAACCCGCTTGCGGCGTGGATGCTGTACCAGACAGAGGAAACCCACCGCGCTGCGGTCAATAAGTTTATTCCCATTCCCCGGATCAAGGTGACCGATACCGGCGTTGAAGAATATGTGTTTGTGGACTTTGCCCTGGATATGGCTGAGTTCACCCATGTGCCCATCAAGAACGAACTGCTGGTGCAAAATCTGGAGGATATGCAGGATCGTCAGCGTATCAAAGGCGATGCCATTGATTTTGAGGGCTATAATCCCAAAAAAGTCATATTGGAGCAGCTTCGCAAAAAGCCGGAAATCGATTATGAAAAATGCTCCAGGCTGTTGTTCAAGCTGATCACCCAGGTCTGTGACTATTACGAAAGCCGGTATGGCGCCAACGGCATGCAGAACATCGTCATGATGTACAAGCGTGATATCGGCAACAAAATCTACAAGCAGATGCTCCAGCACTTCTACTGTGAAAATGGATTCTTACAGGAAGAGGTGGTGGGCACCCGGGATTACAATTTGCAGCAGTCCTATAGCTACATCGAGCGCGTCAATCTTTTTTCTGCTTATACGGAAAAAATCCAGTCTGTTCTGTTTGATGGGATCAGGAAAGGCGTGTTCAGCGCAGCCAAGTTTGACAGTTATCCGGAGCTGCTTCTGGCACGGGTACTGGAAACGGATGCCGATGTGCTGAACTGGCTGCGCCCGGCACCGCAGGAATTCAACATCACCTATAACCGCGGGCATAACTATGAGCCGGATTTCGTTGTGGAAACCGAAGGCGTTATTTATCTTGTGGAAGTCAAAGGCGAGGACAAGCTGAATGACCCGGATGTGATTGCCAAGAAAAAGCGTGGCGTTCAGTATTGTGAAGTTACTTCCCGTTGGGGCAAGGCGAATGGTTATAAGGAATGGCGGTATCTGTTCATTCCGTCTAAACAAGTCATGCCGAACTCTTCATTCATGCAGTTGGCCAGACAGTTCCGCACACTATAAACGTAAAGGAGTTGAAAATAATGCTATTGGTCAAATTTCGCGTAACAGAGTTTCGTTCTGTGCAGGATAGTGGTTGGATTGATGCCGAACAAATTACTGCACTTATTGGCACCAACGAATCGGGCAAAACGAATATAATGCTCCCACTTTGGAAACTTAATCCCGCAGCAGAAGGTCAAATTGATCTGCAAGATGATTTGCCCCGGGACAAATATCATATTTACCGGAATGCATCGAAAAAGCCGATTTTTATTCGCGCTCAATATGCATTGAATGCCGAAGAACAAGCTGAACTTGCAGAAATTATCGAATGTGAATCAGCGGAGATCTCAGAAGTTATTGTTTCCAGAGATTTTGATGGAAATTACAAATACGAATTTCCCAATGAACCGGAACATGACAGTGAAGAGGATGATTTCATTGATGTAGATGGTGTTACAGAATATATCGAATCACATATGCCAAAATATGTGTATTATTCAAATTATGGAAATTTGGATTCACAGATTTTCTTGCCTCAGGTTCTGCAGAATATGAATAGGACAGACCTCGGTGTAAAAGATGCTGCAAAGGTACGAACGCTAAAAACTTTGTTTAAGTATGTGAACCTTGACCCCAATGAAATCACGGAGATGGGCACTGAGATCAACGGCACCCCTAATCCTGCTCAGATCGATGCCACTGCCAAAAAGAAAAAGGAGAGGGAAATCCTTCTTTCATCAGCGTCTGCAGGCTTTACGAAGTCGTTTAATGAGTGGTGGAAACAAGGAAACTATACCTTTGATTTCAAGGCAGATGGTAATTATTTTAGAATTTGGGTTTCTGACTCTGTTCGCCCAGAACCTATTGAATTGGAGGCTCGCAGCACAGGACTCCAGTGGTTCTTCAGCTTTTATCTTGTGTTTCTGGTTGAAAGTGAATTGCACCACAGAAACGCTATCCTTTTGTTGGACGAGCCCGGATTAACGCTACACCCATTGGCGCAAAAAGATCTTTTCCTGTTCTTTGAGAACTTATCTCAGAGCAACCAGATGATATACACAACACATTCGCCGTTTATGGTTGATTCTAATCATTTGGAGAGAGTACGCTCTGTTTATGTCGACGCATCTGGCAAAACTGTAGTAAGCGCCGATTTACGCGCAGCAGAACGGCTGAAAGGAAAAAATCAACCGCAGTCCATATATCCGGCTCATGCAGCTCTGGGGCTTTCTGTATCGGATACATTGCTAATCAACTGTAATCCTATCCTTGTCGAGGGAGAATCTGATCAACTATACTTATCAGCGCTAAAAAACCTGCTGATTTCCAAAGGAAAAATTTCACCGTTAAAGGAAATTGTTTTTATTCCGACAGGTGGCGTGAAGGGCATCAAGGCTACTTCAGCAATTCTCTCTGGCGTGAATGAAGTAAAGCCGCCGGTGCTTATTGATGGGGATAAACCGGGCGTAAAGATGGCCAACGAACTTAAGGCTGATTTCTATGCGGCAGATACGGATAAGTTAATTATGGTTACGGATTTTTCTTCTGTTCCCGAAGCTGAAGTGGAAGACTTACTGCCCAAAGCAAAATTAGCAAAAGTAATCGCACGTTTCCTGCCCAGACCCGAGGATACCGATGAAGAATTTGATGATGTCGTTGTAGATAATAAGCCGATTTGCAATCAGATTGAAGAGTTCGCTAAAGCACAAGGCATTGATCTTGGTGGAAAGGGATGGAAAGTTCGTTTGGCTGCTATGGTTAAACGAGAGATTCTCAAAGGAACAGATAAGGTGATTTGCGAAAGTGACCCAGAATTCGCTAAAATCTTGGAACTGTTTAATCGCTTTTCATAATCTTGACTGAAAAGGCCACACAGCAGACATTGTGCCTGCTGTGTGGCCTTTCTGCTGGCCCCGCTTTAAGAGCGTCAGTCAAAAATATCCTTGTTTTAGGTTTCCCCATGCTGCACTCTCTTTCGTGTGCAGTTTTTCGCTGTATTTTGATATTCATTTTAATACTGCATCAGCGGCGCGGAGCCGTCGTCCTCCGTTTTGGTGATGGAGCGGATCTCAGCCACATAGCTGTAACTCTCGTTGACCTGGACGGTGAAGCGGTCGCCCACCTTTTTGCCCAGCACCTGCTTGCCGAAGGGGGATTCCTTGCTGATCAGCCCCTTTCTGGGGTCGCAGCGGACGGTGGTGACCACCTGGATGATCTCCGTGTCGCCCTCCTCGGGCATGTAGATCTCCACCTTGTCGAAAAGCCCCACTTCGTCCGCTTTGGAGCGGTCGTCGATGACCTTGGCGGATTTGATCATCCCCTCTAAGTAGCGGATGCGGCTGCGGTTTTTGTTCTGGGCCTGCTTGGCGGCCTTGTACTCAAAATTTTCGCTGAGATCGCCGAAAGCGCGGGTGCGCTTGACCTCCTCGATCAGCTGGGGCATCAGCTCCAGCCGGCGGTAGTCCAGCTCTTCCTGCATCTTTTTGATGTCTTTTCTTGTCAGTTCGTCGTGCATGATGTTCTCCGGTTCTATATGTCAATATTGATGGTGTTCAGACCGTTCTTGTCAAACTCGGCCAGATACTCCTCCATCCGGGCGGTCAGCTCGGTGAAGTCGTCCGGGTCGCAGTCCTCCAGCCCCAGATCCCGCCGGGCCAGCTCCTCGGCCAGAATGTTGTAGAACACCGCGTCCTCATAGTCGGCGATGGCCTCGTGTATTCCGCCGTCCTCATAGGCCTGGGAGGGGAAGATGTGCCCGCGCCAGATCTGCACCAGAGAGCGCATCCCGTTGGCGGGACACAGGGCAAAAAGCTTTTCCTGGATCAGGTCGTAGTCCTCAAAACGGTCGTCCCCGCGGGTGGAGTTCAGTATCCAGTTTCCGATATATACCATGTCCAAAAGACGCCGAAATTCCTTGTCTGTAAGCTCAATGTTCATCAGAACACCTCCTTATGCAGCTTTTCAGTAGACATTATTATATACCTATTATAGCAAAGCACAAGCCCAAATTCCACAATTTACATTTAATTCAGACTTGCTTGTTGACGGAAAATATCCCTTGTGCTATACTATCCTGTAACTTTATTAAAAAGGAGTTGTATATCCTAAAATGGATGATGGCAGTCGATTGCCTTGGATAATCGCAGTCGTTTTGTTATTCTGCGCGGCCTACTTCGCCGTGACCGAGACCGCCATCGCGTCGGCCTCCCGCACAAAGATAAAAACCCTTGCGGACAGGGGAAATGTCCGCGCCAAGAGAGGGCTTTATGTTCTGGATGAATTTGACCGGGCCATAAGCACTCTGCTGATCTGTACGAACATCGTACATATCTCCATTGCCACGCTGGTGACGGTGGCCGTCACCCGGACATGGGGACTCAGTGCGGTGTCCATCAGTACGATCGTCACCACCATTGCGGTGTTTTTTGCCGGAGAAATGCTCCCCAAAAGCATCGCGAAAAAATACAGTGAAAAATTTCTGCTCTCCTGCGCCGGCCCCCTGTGCTTCTTTATGAAGCTGTTCGGCCCCCTGTCGGCTCTGCTCACGATGATCGGTCAGGCGGCATCAAAGCTGGCCAAGGGCGACGCCCAGATCTCCGTCACCGAAGATGAGCTCTACGACCTGATCGAGGATATGACCGAGGAAGGCACCCTGGACGAGGAACAGGGCGATCTGATCTCCTCCGCCCTCCAGTTCGGCGACGTCACGGTGGAGAGCATACTCACACCCCGGGTGGATCTGGCGGCCATCAACATTGAGGACAGCTATGAGGATATTTTGTCCCTCATCAAGTCCCAGAATCACAGCCGCCTGCCGGTCTACGAGGGCAATATCGATAATGTGATCGGCATTCTGCAGATCCGCAAATTCATCAAGGCCTATCTGCGCCTTGGCAGCAATTTGGACCTGCGGCCTCTGCTGGATGAGGTGTTCTTCGTCCACCAGAGCACCAATATCGACGAGCTTCTGCCCATCATGTCCAAGCGGAAGATCAACATGGCCGTCGTCACCGACAATTACGGCGGCACTGTGGGCATCGTCACCGTGGAGGATATCCTGGAGGAGCTGGTAGGCGAGATCTGGGACGAGGATGACGTGGTGGAAGAGAACGTTGTCCGGTTGGAAAACGGCGTCTACCGCGTGGACGCGGAAGAATCCGTCAGCGACGTGTTCGAGCAGCTGGGCTTTGAAGACCCGGAAGAGGACGAGGAGCTGGTGAACACCCTGATGGGCGAGTGGGCCTATGAGCAGTTTACCGCCATCCCCAAGGTGGGCGACAGCTTTGCCTACCACGGCCTCAGCGTGACCGTTTCCGCCATGGAGCATAACCGTATATTGAAGCTGGACGTTGTCCTGCTTCCTGAGACTGAGGAAGGAGGCGACGAGCAGTGAATCTTTATCTTGTGATCGTGGGCATCATCGTCTGCGTCTGCCTGTCGGCCTTTTTCTCCGCGGCGGAGATGTCCTATTCCTCCTGTAACCCCCTGCGTCTGGAAAGACTGCGGGACGAGGGTTCAAAGCGCGCGGGAGCCGCCGTGCGCATCACCGAGCATTACGACGACGCGCTCAGCGCCATTCTGATCGGCAACAACCTGGTGAACATCGCGGCGTCCTCTCTGGGCTCCGTGTTCGTGATCCTGATCACCGGCCGGGACGATAATACCTGGCTTTCTACGGTGATCATCACTCTGCTGATTATCACCTTCGGCGAGACCATTCCCAAAATCACCGCCAAAAAGTGCGCCAACAATGTGGCCGTGCGGGATTCCTATATCATCACTGCCCTGATGTTTATCCTCAAGCCCATCATATGGCTGGTGGTGTCCGTCATCAACCTGATCACCCGGGGCATGAAGGGCGACGATGGGGACGATGCGGAAGAGGCTGTGGAAGAGCTTCAGTCCATCATCGAGACCGCCGAGGACGAGGACGTCCTGGACGAGGACCAGTCCGAGCTTCTGCAGGCCGCCATCGGCTTTGCGGATATCTCCGCTTTTGAGGTAATGACCGCCCGCGTGGACGTTCAGGCCATTGATATCGACGACGACTGGGACGATATTCTCACCATTATCGAGGAGGCCCCCTTCTCCCGTCTGCCGGTCTATGAGGACAGCATCGACAATGTCATCGGCGTGCTTTATCTCAACCACTTCCTGAAGGCCATGACCGACGACGGCCGGGCCGATATCCGAAAGCTGCTCATGCCTCCCTGCTATGTGTATAAGACCATGAAGCTGCCCGCGGTGCTCAATCAGATGCGCCGGGACCGCCAGCATCTGGCCATCGTGTCCGACGAGTACGGCGGCACCCTGGGCGTGCTGACCATGGAGGATGTGCTGGAGCAGATCGTGGGCGAGATCTGGGACGAGACAGACACGGTGGAGCACGAGGTCGTCCGCCGGGACACCGGCGAGTACGAGCTGGACGGCGCCATGGTGATCGACGATTTTCTGGAGCTTCTGGGCATCGACGAGGACAGCTTTGAGGCCGAAAGCGGCACGGTAGGCGGCTGGACCGTGGAGTCCTTCGGCGCTTTCCCCAAGGCGGGGGACAGCTTCCGCTATGAAAATCTGACGGTGACGGTCCTTGAAATGGACGGCCGAAGAGTGGAAAAGGTGCTTGTCAAAGCCGACGAGCCAAAAGAAGAATAAATAAGCTTTCTTGAGCCGGTGCTTTTGCACCGGCTCATTTTTTCAAAGAAAATTATTGACAAACGATAATTCCTCTGCTATAGTGATTATCGTAAAACGATAATTTGGAGTGAGAATATGAAAAACAGGCTTCTGACAATTGCTCTGGGCGCGGAAGCGGCGCTCTGTGTGCTCTTTTGCGCGCTGGGCGGCGCTGCGGATGCGGTGCTCGCTTTCCCTCTGGCGCCCATCGGCGGTTGGCTGCGCCGGCTGTCCCTGTCCGGCAGTCTGGGAAACGGGACGGCCATAGTGATCTATGTGCTGATCTGTCTTATCCCGGCGGGGCTGTTCCTTTTCCGGCGGCTGAAGGGAAAGCGGCACTGGGAGGATCTGCTGCTCTTAGCCGGGTCCGCGGCGCTGTTTTATTCTCTCTATCTGCTGATCAATCCCGCCCTTGCGGAGGTCAGGTATTCCCTGATGGCAAAGCCGGCGCTGAACGGTCTTGTCTGGGTGCTGATCGCCGCCTGGTTGGTGCTGGCTCTGCTGCGCCTGGCCTTCGCGGACCGGCAGGGCGCGGAAAAATGCGGAAAGCTGATTTTGTTCGCGCTGGCGGCGGTGTATGTGTTCTGCCTCTTTTATCAGCTTCCGGCGGAAGCAATCGGGGAGATCAGGGCGCTGAATGAGGCAAACACTGTCCGCAGCGGGTTGGAACTGAGCTGGTTTGTCATTGTTCTGCGTGCGCTGGCCGGGGCTGTGCCCTGCGCGCTGAGCCTTTTTGCGCTGTATCTCTGCCGGAAGCTGCTGGACGCGGCGGCGGAGGACAGATTTTCGGAAGAGACGTTAACGCTTTCCCAGCGGCTTGCCCGCTTCTGCTGCGCGGCCCTGACAGCGGAAGTGCTGCTCTGCGCCGGGGTGTACCTGCTGCAGCTGGTCCTGGCTCCCCAGCTCCGGTCCATCAGCTTTCAGGTGGAATTTCCCGTGTCCTCCGTGGCGGTGGCCCTGGCAGCTCTGCTCCTCTCCCGGCTTCTGGGCGAGGGCAAGGAGCTGAAAGAGGACAACGACCTGTTTGTCTGAGGTGAGTGTATGGCGATACGCGTGTGTCTTGACGAGGTGCTGCGCAGCCGGGGGATGACGGCAAAGGAGCTTTGCGCCAAGGTGGGCATTACGGAGGCAAACCTGTCCATCCTTCGCAGCGGCAAGGCCAAAGGCGTCCGGTTCGGCACCATTAACCGCATCTGCTATTATCTTGACTGCGATGTGGGGGATATTTTGAAGTTTGACGGCAATTTGGAGGCGGAAGATGAAAACGAAAAGGAAAACTAAGGTCCTTGTACTGCTGCTTGCCCTGTGTCTGCTGTCCGGCTGTTCTCTGGCCCGTCCGGAAGCGGAAGAGGGGAACGGCATGGGCCAGGATAGGATGATCGGCGTGTTCATCACCCGGGAGTATCTGGACCTCTTCGATTTTGAAAGCTACCTGGAGGATAATCTGAACACCGTTATGAACGGCGGCGGGGAAGTATCTCCAGGAGATATGGAGAAATACGGCGGCCGGCTCTACGCGGAGAAAACTGACGAGGGCTATGACTTCGGCATAGAGGGCATGGGCGCATTCTGCGTGCAGGGGGAGCAGGACGGCGTACCCTACAGTGCGTCTTATAATATCGGCCCCATGTCCCTTAACCTGCATTCGACAGTGACAGACGAAGGCACAGAATGGGATTACAGCGCAACGGTGTATGTCCACTGCGGCGGCCTGGAGGCCTTCTATACAAACCCTGTGTTTCAGGACAGCGAGGGCCGGGTGTATCTGACGGCTGGCATGGGTATCTCTTCAGAGATCGTCGATGGCTCCAGCATGAGTCAGGCCATGAGCAGCGAGTATACGATAAGCTCAGAGGGCGAAACGCAGACTTACAGCATGCGTGTAGAGGTCACCTTTATGGGCGCGGAGCTGCCCAAAAGTTACCGGGTGCTCCATATGTCAAAGGACAGTGAGCTGCTCCAGACGGAGGACTACACGCCGGAGACCCTGCCCGAGGAGCTCCTGCCCTGCGAGGGCGCGGAGTATCTGATCATTGAGACGCTAAATCAGGACAATGTGACGCGCCAGGTCGTAAGCCGGGGTGAAGACAGCTGTCAAATCTTCGCGCCTACGGAAATGGAGGACATCATCGCCCAGCGCTGGACGGATGTGCTCTGGTGAGCGGAAGTTCGACGCCCCGGCCCCGCCGGGGCGTCAAAATCTGCGGAGAAAAACTTTGTGCCTGGGTATTGACTTCAAGCCCGGACTGTGCTATTATATCCAAGCTGAGTTAAATATCGCGGGGTAGAGCAGCTGGTAGCTCGTCGGGCTCATAACCCGGAGGTCGTTGGTTCGAATCCTTCCCCCGCAACCACCAAAGTTCCGAAAACCGTTGGTTTTCGGAACTTTTTTCGCGTTTTGGCGCAAAATAATACGCGTCAGGATATGGGCAAACCGCTTGACCCATACCCTGACCCATAACAGGATATTTTTACATAGAACAAACGGAAAACCAGCGGCAGAAATGCAATTTTTTGCTAGAGTTTTAAATCGTTGAGAATACCCTCTGACTGTCGTTTGAGCCACTTCTTTGACAAATGCGGTGAAGAAACATAAGCGGCAGTAAAAAATTCCAGTATTTTTCCGCAAATATGGTGTGAAATTCGTCCGATATTTTACGACCGAGTAGTAATTGCTCATAATGCCTGCTTCGACTTGTCTGTACTTCGGAAAACGCTTACTGCGTATGGGATAGAGGATTAGTCTTTGCATTACATAGATACAGTGAAAGCAGCCAGAGAAATTTACCCATTTCTTCCAGATTACAAACTGAACACACTATGTGATTACTTAGAAATTCCTCTCAATCACCACGATTCTGGTAGTGATTCAAGAGCAACGGCCGAACTGTTCCTCGATATGTGCCGCAGAGGGATGGATGTCAACTGCTTTGTCCGTCGCTATACATTGTGCGGCTGTGAGGATAAAAGAGAAAGTATTCATTCTCAGAGCAGACTGTCATCGGAATCATATGCACTTTTGGAACTGTTAAATGTTCTTTCGGCGATTACAGCGGATGGCAAAATCAATTTTCAGGAAATGGAACGGCTGCGTGGCTGGATCAAAGACCATCCCGAATTAGCCGGAAACTATCCCTATGATACCGTTTACCGTCAGATCGAAGTTATCTTGGAAGACGGTATCGTCGAGGATCTCGAACTGAACGAGTTACATAAAGTGTGTGAACAGCTGATTGATCCTGTTGGTAATGGCTGTCCTTGCGCACAGACTTCGGTGGATATGAAAGGAAAAAATGTTGTCCTCTCCGGTGAGTTTTCAATAGGAAGTAAGGCAAAAGTGGAATCTATTTTAACGGAAAGAGGGGCGGCTATTTGGCTGCTGCGGACGATATGAGGCATGCAGTGATGCAAGAAAATGCCTTCATCCAGATCAGTTGTTTGCGGCTGCATGTGCCTATAAAAAGAATTTGGAACAGGGAAGAATTTTTTACGGCAAGAATAAGAATATCTAACAAGGAATCGGAGACGTAGAAATCTACGCCTCCGAAATCTTTATTCTTTTCTATGCTCAAACCTGTAGCACATTCCCCATAGTCTGAGCCGCTTCCTTCTGCGCAGATGTAGTGACATGAGCGTAGGTGTCCAGGGTGAAGCCGGCGGAGTAGTGGCCCAGCATACCGGAGACGGTTTTGATGTCCACACCGTTCTGCAGGGCCAGGGTGGCGAAGGTGTGGCGCAGGTCGTGGAAGCGAAGCTCCGGCAATCCTGCGCGCTTCAACACCCGGTGGAGCATGTGGCGCACACTGTCCGGGGAGATCGGTCCGCCAGTAGGAGAGGGGAACACATACTCGCTGCGCTTTTGCCTCTCCATTCCTTTCAGCATTTCCACTGCCTCTTTGGAGATGGCAATACTGCGGTAGGCGTTTTTCGTTTTCAGCGGTACTTCTTTGGCGTAAATTTAAAAATACTGATGGCTTTTTCTTAAACAAGGCCGGAAAGCCTTGAAATCCCTCATCTTTTTTCGTCAAGGTGCACCTGATACTATTTTCCAATAAAAAGTAGACACTTTTTATTGGAAAGACGCCGCTAAATGCGTCGTCCTTCTGCGCGAAAAGCGCAGAAGACATCTCATGCAGACTCCGACGCGCTGATGCGCTATAAAAAAGTAGACTTTGTCTACTTTTTTATGGGAGTCTAGTATGAACAAGCGGGAGCCTTTCATTAAACCAACAGGCGTGCTGCATTTTTTCGCAGCACGCCTGTTTTCCGTTTTGCCAGGAAAGCTTATTCCTTTTCATGGTTGCGGGGCAGCCCGTGATCAACTTTTTTGGCTCAGCCCGGAGATCTCCACATACATGCCCGCTGCTGTTTCAAAGATGTCCCGTATTTTTTCCAGATGCCCGTCGGCGGGGGGAGAAAAGGCAGAACCGGATTATATCATGGGAGATTGTACAATTTTGAAATACTGTTCTGTCGTTCTTGTTCGAATAATGAATTTTCTGTGAAGCCGCGGCGTAAAATTGCGCTGATATCCGTGCAGGGAAAAACGCCGCTTGCAATCTGAAGCCCTTTGCTTTATAATCGCCAAATGTATATTTTTATTTGCAGTAAAAGGCGGCGCAGTACAGAGATGAGCGGACAAAAGAGCAACAAATCCCATATTTTCATGCTGTTTTTGGCGGCGTTTTTCTGGGGGACCACCTTCGTGGCCCAGAGCATCGGCGCGGACTATGTGGGGGCCTACACCTATCTTGCCGGCAGAAGCTGGATCGCGGTGGCCTTTCTCACGCCGGTGGTGTACGGTATGGACCGCATGTCGGATAAACGGGGGGTGGATAACCGCCGGCCCAGAACACCGGCGGAAAAGAAATTCCTGATCATGGCCGGCGTCATCAGCGGCTGCACCCTTTTCACGGCCAGCACCGCCCAGCAGATCGGCATGGGCTATACCACGGCGTCCAAGGCCGGCTTCATCACCGCGCTCTATGTCATCATTGTGCCCATACTCAGCATCTTTGTCCGCAAGCGGCCTGCGCCCCATATCTGGTTTTGCGTTGCGCTCTCCCTGGTGGGGATGTATTTGCTGTGCATGACCACGGACCGGTTCTCTCTGGAGCTGGGGGACAGTTATGTGCTGGCCAGCGCCTTCCTTTTCGCGGTGGAGATCATGGTCCTTGACCATTTCAGCCCCCTTGTGGATGGGGTAAGGCTCTCCCGGATGCAGTTTCTGGTTATCGCCGTCATCAGCACGGGCTTTATGCTTTTCGTGGACAGGCCCTCCTGGGAGAGCATCCTAAAGGCTTTGCCCGCCATCTGCTACGCGGGCATTTTCTCCAGCGGCATTGCTTATACCCTTCAGATTTTGGGGCAGAGGGACGTCAACCCGACGCTTGCAAGTCTGGTGATGAGTCTTGAAAGCGTGTTCAGCGCCCTTTCCGGCTGGCTGGTACTGCACGAGAGCATGAGCATCCGGGAATTTGCCGGCTGCGCGCTCATGTTCGGCGCCATTCTTCTGGCCCAGGCCGAGATCAAATTAAAAAAGCCAGCCTACCGCAAAAAAACTTGAAAATTCAAGCTTTTTGGACAAGCTGAGGAAAACAGGCCAGGAAAAATTCCTGGCCTGTTCAGCTTGTCAAAAAAGTCCTGGCAGGACTTTTTTGACCGCTTCAACCGCCGAGCGTTTTGAAAAATTCAAAACGCTGCTTCGCCCAAAAAGCTTGAAAAATCAAGCTTTTTTGCGGCGGGTTATTGTAACGCGAGGCGGGTCTTAACCCCCTCGCGCTCCCCCGCGGCTCTATTGTCGACGATTAAAGCATAGTTTTTTGACAGCCTCAACATGCCAGGAAAAATTCCTGGCCTGTTCAAGGCGTAGACAAAGTCAAAAAGACTTTGTCTACGAGAGAGGATGCACTGCACTCGATGCCTCAATGTGTGCCTGCGGCCCACATTTCGGCACTCGTTTCGTGAGAAGTGTTTTCTGCGACGCACATGTCGCCGCAGAAAACGCATTAAAATTATTTTTTCGCTGCGGCGAAAAAACTCTGCGAGGCTTTGCCTACAGTCTGAAACAGGCCAGGAATTTTTTCCTGGCCTGTTTCCTTTTACCAAAAACGAATGTTCTTTAAAATCAGGCGTTCACCGCGCCGCCGCAGTATTCGCATCTTCCCTCTGCGTCGGGGGTGGTTGGGGCGCCGCACCAGGGGCAGGTGACGGCGGCCTTGGGGGCTCTGGCCTCCTCGGCGGCCTGACGGACTTCTGCCCGGACCTGGGTCAGGGCCGCCACGATCTCCTCACCCAGCTTTTCACATTCGCTGTACTCCACAGGAATGCCGCCCAGGCCGGGACGGGGAGCCACACCGGGCCGCACGCCCGGTTTCACCACAGGCGGAAAAGGTCTGACAGCGCTTCCCTTGGTGATCTGAACCGGGGATTCAATACTGCTGCTGTTGAGCCTGAAGCGGATCTCGTCAAAATAGGGGGTGTTGACGTTGATGATTACATAAAAGTCGTAGTCATAGGTATAGCGTGGCGGATTGTAGCTGACCTCTTTGCCGTCTTTGTCCTCCCGCTTCAGCTCGGTCTTATCCTCGTCCACGTCCACGCGGCAGCCGGTGACCTGAGAAAAGTCCAGCACGTCCGGGTTTGCCTCCCGGAGATTGCGGGCGGAGGTCACCATGAATTTCCCGGCGTCCTCGTCCAGCAGCAGCTTGGTGCCGCTGCCCAGGCTGCGGGTGGTGTGAAAGGCCTCCACAGCGGCCTTGTTCTCCTCCCGGTAATCCAGCTGCTGGCGGATCTCCTCCACGGTGCTGCGCCGGCGGTCGGAAAACCAGGGGGATAGCTTTGCCGCGCACTCCTTGCACAGATTTCCGTTTTCCAGCTTGCGGTTGCCCAGCAGGCCGATTTTGTTCTTGCAGATATCGCAGTATTTTTTGTCGAACAGACCCATTTTTCTTTCCTCCGTTCTATTGTACTTTTTTATGGGAAAACAGGATCAGAACTTCCCACTTTTGCTGGAAAATCCGTCGCTGTCCACTGTGGTGCCGCCCCCGCCGCCGCCGCCGGAGCTGTTCTCCACCATGGTGCGGGTCTGGCTGGCGTGGGTGAAGTGATCCTCCCGGACGATGAATTGGACGCTTTCCCGCTGAACATAGCTGTCAGCCTCCTCCTTTTTCGCAACGGATTTCATGCGTAGGCACAGAACACAGCAGAGAGCCATGGCGGCCAGGCAACCCAGGGCCAGGGAGATCAGAATGCCCACCAGGCGGATCTGGGGGGAACTGTCCACATCCAGGGGATGGCCTTCCCGGGCTGTGCTCAGCATACTGCCGCATTTGTTCAGGTAGTCGCTGAAGCCGCCGTACCAGTCATCCTCCCCAAAATTGTCCAGAAAGCGTTTCGCCAGCTGGTCTTTCCCGTAGTCGGTGAAGGCGGTATTGCCGTAGCCATAGGCGATGAGGGAGTAATCCCTTTCGGCCATGGAGAGCATGAGCAGCACGCCGCTTTTCTCCGCTCCCCAGCCCAGGGAATACGCTCTGTAGATGGCTTTCGCGGCCTCGTTAACGTCATTGGTATTGACATAGTCGGTGAAATCGTCCAGGGTGATGATGTAGACGCCGCATTCATACTGGGCGGAAAGGGCCTCCGCTTTGCTTTCCAGCGCTGCCCACTCCTGGTCGGAGAGTAAAGAAGCGGCGTCGGTCACATTGTCAAGCTCCGGCTCTGCCGCCAGTGCGGGGACACACAGTGCCGTCAGCAGGGCGAGAACGGCCAGAAAGGAGAGTATTTTCTTCATTTCCATCCCCCTCCTTTACGCCATGAACACCGCGGCGAGCCACTGTCCCACGCCGGACCAGAGGGCCAGCGCACTGAAGAGGACCGAGAGCGCGGCAAAGGTCCCCCAGAATTTCCCGTAGGACACCGGCAGGTCGCCTACCATCTTGCCCGTCTGCCCGTTCATCATGAACAGGTAATCCTTGCCCTGCCACTTGGTGCGCAGGGTCCACACCGGCATCAGCGCATAGTGCACCTTGCCGCCCTGAAGGCGGACGTGACAGCCCTCGGGGGAGACGGTCTCGTAGCCGAGCACATCCCGGCGCATGACCTCGATGGCCGTGGCCCGGCAGCGCTTATTGGCCCGCTGGGTGCTCTCTTCGGCGCTGACGTCGTATTTGTCGGCCAGATAGCCGGGCAGATAGGCGGTGGAGAAGGGCTTCAGGTCCCGATAGTCGAAGGGTTCGATGGAGTCCATGTAGTCGTCCGGCATTTTGGTGGAGGCGTCTGTGGGGACGTTTTGAAAACGCATGGAGCCGGCCCGGCGCACCTGGAAATGCTCCGTGGTGGTGATGCGGTAGTCCCCCTCCCGGCGGGAATGGGAGCGGGTGGCGTGGAAATGGCAGTCCGCCTGCGCATCCGCGTCAAAGAGCCAGAAGGGGACGTAGATCCCTTTCAATTCCTCAAGGTGGTTGGCGGAAGAGAAGGCCCGGGGCAGAAAGGGCTTTTTCCGGTAATGGTTTTTCAGGGCCTGCTTTGCCGCCTCCTTATCCAGACGGAAAGGCAGAATATAGTCCGGCTTCAGCGCCCCGTCAAACTGGCCGGGGATGATGGTGTTGTTGCCGCAGTAGGGGCAGGCCGTGGCGGCGGTGGTCTCGTCGGTGATCAGCTCCGCGCCGCAGGAGGGGCAGCTGTAGGCCCGCATCCCCTCAGCCTCCGCGCCCCAGTCGCCGGAGAGGGAGGACAGGTCCCAATCTCCGCCCTCGTCTTCGTCTTCGCTTACGGGCAGCGTTTTCCGGGCTTTTTTCTCTTCCCGGGAAAAGGCTGCCTCAGCTGCCTTTTCCTTTTCGGCGTAGAGGGCTTCTATTTTCGCTGTACTGTAGCTCTCGCCGCAGTAATCGCACTTCAGCATTTCGGTATTGCTGTCAAAGCGAAGAGGAGCTGTGCAGGCGGGGCATTTATAATCGGTGATTTGTGTTGGCATAGGCATCCTCCCAAAGGATATCCGCGGTATCTCCCGGTCCGTTCAGGCTTCCGGTGTTTTTGTGAAGAGCTTTTCTATCCCGCGGCAGAAGCAGAATAAGGACCGGAAGGACCGCCGCAATCAAAATTTATTGGATATCGCCGTCGTCAAAGGGATCGCCGCACTCGGGGCAGAATTTGGGCGGATGGGCGGGATCGGCCGGCTCCCAGCCGCACTTGTCGCACTTGTACTGGGGCACACCGGCGGGCTTTTTGGCGCCGCACTCGGGGCAGAACTTGCCCTTGTTCACCGCGCCGCAGGCGCAGACCCAGCCGTCAGGCTGGACTTCGGGCTTTTTGGCGCCGCATTCCGGGCAGAATTTGCCGCTGACCCGGGCGCCGCAGGAGGGACAGGTCCAGCTGCCGGAAGCGGGCTTGGGCTCAGGCTTCTTGGCGCCGCACTCGGGACAGAATTTGCCCGTGGCCTGTGCGCCGCAGGCGGGGCAGACCCAGCCGCTTGCCGCGGGAGCGCTCTGCTGAGGCTGCTGCCGGCCCATCTGGTACAGATTCTGGGCGTTCACGCCGCCGGCGTTTCCGGCCATGTTCATGCCCATGAAAGCCATGGCGGGGCCCGCACCCTGATTCTGGGCGGCGGACTGCATGGCGCTGGCCTGGGCGCCCACCAGGTGGGCGGCGGCCCTTGTGGGGTCCATGAAGGCGGCGTTGCGCTGCATCTCCTTGATCATCTGCTCGTCTTCCTCGCTGGCCTTGACGGAGGAGACGCCCAGAGACACGATCTCCAGACCCCGCAGATCCCGCCATTTGGCGGACAGCACCTCGTTGAGCACTTCGGACAGCTCCTGGGTGTGGCCCGGCAGGGCGGAGTAGCGGATGCCCATCTCGGAGATCCGGGCAAAGGCGGGCTGCAGCGCGGTGAGCAGCTCAGTTTTCAGCTGGCCTTCGATCTGACTCCGGTCATAGGCCGATTCCACGTTGCCGCAGACGTTGGTGTAAAACAGCAGGGGGTTGGTGATGCGGTAGGAATATTCGCCGAAGCAGCGCAGGGAGATGTCAATGTCGATGCCGGCCCGCTGGTCCACCACCCGGAAGGGGACGGGGGAGGGCGTGCCGTACTTGTTGCCGATCAGCTCCTTGGTGTTGAAATAGTAGACGCGCTGGTCCTTGGGGGCCTCGCCGCCAAAGGTAAAGCGCTTGCCGATGTTGGAAAATACCGCGCCGATGCTCTCACTCAGGTCGCCGGAGAACAGGGAGGGCTCGGTGGATGTGTCATATGTATATTCGCCGGGAACGGCGCACAGGTCCACCACCTTGCCCTGCTCCACGATGATCATGCACTGGCCGTCGGCCACGGCGATGATGGAGCCGTTGGAGATGATGTTGT
>CAMGRL010000004.1 GCA_946061515.1 uncultured Clostridia bacterium | reverse complement strand
GCTTCTTTGCCACCTTCTGCATGATCTCCATGGTCAGCTGGTTGTGGTCGGTGGCAATGTTGGTGGTGGTGAAGATGGGAGCCAGCTCGTGCTGTGCGGGAGCGACCTCGTTGTGCTCGGTCTTGGCCAGAACGCCCAGCTTCCACAGCTCCTCGTTCAGCTCCTTCATAAAGGCGGCCACTCTGGGCTTGATGGTGCCGAAGTAGTGATCCTCCAGCTCCTGGCCCTTGGGAGGCTTTGCGCCGAACAGGGTGCGGCCGGTGTACATCAGGTCTTTGCGTTTTTCAAATACGCTTTTATCAATAAGAAAGTACTCCTGCTCGGGACCGACGGTGGTCTTGATGGAGGTCACGTCAGTGTTGCCGAAAAGCCGGATCACTCTCATGCCCTGCTTGTTGATGGCTTCCATGGAGCGGAGCAGCGGGGTCTTTTTGTCCAGCGCTTCGCCGCCGTAGGAGCAGAAAGCGGTGGGGATGCAGAGCACGCCGTCTTTGATAAAGGCGTAGGAGGTGGGGTCCCAGGCGGTGTAGCCTCTGGCCTCAAAGGTGGCGCGCAGGCCGCCGGAGGGGAAGCTGGAAGCGTCAGGCTCGCCCTGGATCAGTTCCTTGCCGGAAAACTCCATAATGACCTTGCCGCCGTCCACGGGAGAGATGAAGCTGTCGTGTTTCTCGGCGGTGATGCCGGTCATGGGCTGGAACCAGTGGGTGAAATGGGTTGCGCCCTTTTCGATGGCCCAGTCCTTCATGGCGTTGGCCACAACCGTGGCCGCCGCGCTGTCAAGCCGCTTGCCTTCATTTATGGAACGCTGGACTTGCTTGAACACGTCCTTGGGCAGACGCGCCCTCATTACCGAATCATTGAAAACCATTGAGCCGAATACATCTGTGACTGTGTTCATAAGCTTACCTCGTTTCTTCATTTCTAAAATATCTATTGAAAATAAATAGCGGCAAAGAGGCCATGCACTATACTGCACGACGCCTTTGCCGTTTCAATATGGGTGGATTATAGGACGGTATTGCCAAATTGTCAATACCCATTTTGTAAGTTTTACACTATAACCAAAAATTTGTCGATATCCGGGGGAAATTCTTGTCCTCTCTTGCATGGGGCGTTATAATATTATTTATCATAAGCAGGGGTGATGGCTTTGGATGACAAGCGGGTAAGAATATCGGACATTGCCGGGGAGCTGGGCCTGAGCACGGCCACGGTTTCCAATGTGCTGCACGGAAAGACCAAAAAGATCTCCGACGAGACCGTGAAAAGAGTGCAGGCCCTGCTGGAGGAGCGTCAGTACATCCCCAGTATGGCCGGAATCCTCCTGGCCCAAAACAGTTCCCGCATCATCGGAATCATGATCAACGACCACGAGAAATACGAAGGCCGCGCCCTGGAAGACAGCTATATCGCCTCCTCTCTCAACTACCTCTCCGCCGAGATCGAAAAGAGCGGGCAGTTTATGATGATCAAAAAGACGCGGGACGTGGAAGAGATCATCAAGTTCTCCTCCATGTGGAACATGGACGGGCTGGTCATCATGGGCTTTTGCGAGCAGGACTATGCCACCCTGAGAGACCGGATGCGGATCCCCTTTGTGGTGTACGACGGCTACTGTCAGGACACAAAACGCATCTGCAATATCAGCATTGATAACTACGGCGGCGGCTATCAGGTGGGGGCCTGTTTTCAAGGTCTGGGCCACCGGCGGGCCTTGTGCATCGCCGACAACTGCGAATGTATGGACAAGGAGCGCTTTGAGGGCTTTCGGGCCGGTTTTGGTGAGACTGGCTCCGCCTTTATGCTCATCCCCAACCGGAAGGAGCAGCGTCTGGCTTTTTACCGGGAAAAGCTTCCGGAGCTCAGAAGCTATTCCGCCGTTTTTGCCGTCTCCGATTATTACGCGGCGGAGCTGATCCAGTTTCTCCGGGATAACCAGGTCTCTGTTCCCGGGGAGATTTCTGTGGCCGGTTTTGATGACGCGCCCATTTCCACCCTCATCTCCCCTGCCCTGACCACCGTCAGTCAGAATCTCTCGCTGAAAGCCCAAACCGCCATCCAAAAGCTGCGGGAGCTGAAAGAGGGAAAAGAAGTCCCCACAGAGATCATTTTGCCGGTTACGCTGGTCGAGCGCGCCAGCACCGGAAAGGCCAAAACAGAATAATACACGCGGGATAAGCAAATATGCACAAATCCCGCGTTGATTTTTTGTTGTGGGTTACGCGTTTAACCTTTGAAATTTCCCTGCAGGGCACATACAATAAGGGCAGTTCGATGTATTGGAGGCCCAATATGATAGAAACAGCAGAAAAGAAAAGCTTTTTTCAAACCGTGTGCGCCCTGGCCATCCCTGTGGCGCTCCAGTCCATGCTTCAGGCTTCCTTCAGCATCGTGGATCAGATCATGATCGGCCAGCTGGGCAGCGTGAGCATTGCCGGCGTGGGCCTGGCGGGGAAATTTTCCTCCGTGTATTCCGTGATCGTCTCCGCCCTGGGCACGGTGGCGGGGATCATGATCTCCCAGTACATGGGGCAGGAAAACCGGCGCGAGGTCAAGCGCAGCTTTACGGTAAATCTCCTGTTCATGGCCGCTCTGGCCTGCGTCTTTACGCTGCTCTGCGCCCTGTTTCCCGTTCAGATCATGGGCCTGTATTCCAAGGACCGGGAAACCGTTCTGTCTGCCGCCGCCTATCTCTCCATCATCTCGGCCACCTTCCTCCCCCTGGCCGGGGCGACCATGCTCTCCACCCTGTTTCGCTGCATGGAGAAAGCCGCCCTGCCCCTGTATGCCAGCATCGGGGCGGCGGTGACCAACACGGCCTTGAATTATCTCCTCATCTTCGGCAAACTTGGCCTCCCCGCCTTGGGGGCCGAGGGCGCGGCCTTGGCCACAGTAGTCTCCCAGGCTGTAAACTTCGCGGTTATGCTCCTTTTGATGTTTAAACAGTGGAGGCTTTTCGCCCCGGCGCTGAAAGAAAAGGCCGGTTTTTCCGGCTTCAACTGGAAGCAGTACGCCGCCATGCTGCTGCCGCTGCTGGTCTGCGAGTTTATGTGGAGCCTGGGGGAAAATGTGTACGCCGTGATCTATGGGCATATCGGCACAGACGCCATGGCGGCCATGACCCTCATCAACCCTGTGCAGGGCCTGATGATCGGCGCGCTCTGCGGTCTTTCTCAGGGCGCGGGCATCCTTATCGGCAAGCTGTTGGGAAACGGCGAGTACGACAGCGCATACAAAGCGGGGAAAAAACTTCTGCTTTACGGCTTTGCCGGCTCGGTTTTTCTCTCCGTACTAATCGTACTGGCAAGCCCCTTCTATGTGAAAATCTACCGGGTGGACGAAACCGTCCGGCACCTCACCACGCAGATTTTGCTGGCCTACGCCCTGATCGCACCCTTCAAGGTGGAAAACATGATCCTTGGCGGCGGCGTGATCCGCAGCGGCGGAAGAACGGAGTTTGTGATGGCCATCGACCTGATCGGCACATGGCTCTTCGGTGTTCCCCTGGGGCTGCTCTCCGCCTTTCTCTTCAGGCTCTCCATCCCCTGGGTGTATTTCATTCTGTCTTTGGAAGAGTGCGTCCGCTTCGGCATTTCCCTTGCGGTGTTCAAAAGGAAGCGCTGGATGCGAAGTCTCAAAGCATGAAAAAAGATCCACGGGAGAACATCCCGCGGATCTTTTTTCATTTCCCTTTAATTTAGAAGATAGCCACGACAGCGCCGTTGTAGGTGTCGGCAATAAAGTTCTTGACTTCATCGGTCTGCAGGGCCTTGACCAGAGCCTGGACCTTCTCGCTGTTCTCCTCGCCGGTGCGGCAGGCGATGATGTTGGCGTAGGTCTGGGCGGCGTCGCCGGAGGCGTCCTCAAGGGCCAGAGCGTCGGAGGCGTGGAGACCGGCCTGGAGAGCATAGTTGCCGTTAATTACAGCGATGGTGCCCTCGTTGCTGTTACTGAGCTGGGCGGGAACGGTGTCGGCCTGGACAGCCTGAATGTTGTAGCCGCCGTTGTCGACGATGTCAAGGGTGGTGACGCCGGCTTCTGCGCTGGCATCCTCGGGCAGGGTGATCAGGCCCTCCTGCTGGAGCAGGAGCAGAGCGCGGGTCTCGTTGCTGTCGTCAGCGGGGATGATGATGGTAGCGCCATCGGCCAGGTCAGCCAGATCGGAAATGCCGTTGCCGTATACGCCGAAGGGCTCATAGTGGATCAGGGCAGCCACAGAAAGATTGGTGCCGTTGGAAGCGTTGAAGCTGTTCAGGTAGGGGGTGTGCTGGAAGTAGTTTGCGTCCAGGGTGCCGTCGTCCAGAGCGGTGTTGGGCAGGACATAGTCGTCAAAGATCACGATCTGAAGGTCATAGCCTTCGGCAGCCAGGGCGTCCTTGACCTGCTCCAGGATCTCTGCGTGGGGGGTTGCGCTTGCGCCCACAACGATAGGCTCAAGTTCAGCGGCGGCGGGGGCTTCGGATTCTGCGGGGGTCTCAGAGGCGGCGGGCGCTTCGGATGCTGCGGGAGCGCTGTTGCTGCTGCCGCAGGCGGCGAGAGTGAAAACTACCAGCGCAAGAGCGAGAATGAGTGCAAATGTCTTTTTCATTTTATGTTCTCCTTATCATTTTTTGAATGTGATGTTGTAATCTTACTTTTCATTGACGCCGCGCCACATTCGAACACGGTGCCAGTTGGCATGAGTCAGAAAAAAGAGTAAATCGTTCATAGTCTTATCCTCTTATCGGTCTTATGGGCGATTCTGGTGCCCACTTCCTGGATCACCTGAACGATCACCACCATGAGCAGCACGCAGATCCAGGTGATATCGTCGTTGCTGCGCTGGTGGCCGTAGATAATGGCGATCTGTCCAAGGCCGGTGCCGCCGATGGTGGCCGCCATGGCGGAGTAGCTGAGGATCGTCACCATGGAGATCACCGCGCCGGTGATCAGCGAGGGCTTGGCCTCCGGCAGAAGCACCTTGAATACGATTTGAAAATTGTTGGAGCCCATGGACTGGGCGGCCTCAATGACGCCCGCGTCCACTTCCTTCAGAGAGGACTCCACCATGCGCCCCACATAGGGAGCAGCGGCAATGATGAGCATCACAATAACAGCTTTGTTTCCCAGGGCCGTCCCCACGATCAGCCGGGCCACAGGGAGCATGGCCACCATCAGGATGATAAAGGGGATGCTTCTGAAGAAGTTGACGATGAAGCCCAGAATCCGGTTCAGCCATTTTACCGGGTGGATACCGCCGTCGTCCGTCACATTAAGAATGACGCCCAGGGGCAGGCCGATCACATAGGCGATGGCCGAGGAGATCAGGGTCATGTATATGGTCTCCCATATACCCAGCTGGATAAGGCCGTTGTCCCACAGCTTATAAAACATTTCTGAGAGCATGGCTTAATCCTCCTCCCGCCATTTTACCTGGCTGTTTCTCAGCCAGACGATGATTTTATCCGCCTGATGCTGGTCCTTGGGCAGCTCAATGATCATCTGCCCGTGGATAACGCCTTCAAACTCCTTGGTGTCCGCAAAGAGGATGTTCACCGGGGCCTGGCACTCCAGCACCATCTCCGAGATCACCGGAGCATTGGAATAATCCCCCTCAAAGGTCAGCCGGAGCCGGCGGCCGCCGGTGGTGTCCAGCACGGTCCGTTCCCTGGGGATGATCAGATCCCGGGCGATCTGGGATCGGGGGTTAGTGAACACCTCGCTCACCTTCCCTTCCTCAGCGATCCGGCTGTGGTCGATGACCGCCACCCTGTCACAGATCTGATCGATGACCTTCATCTCATGGGTGATGACCACGATGGTGACGCCCAGACTATTGTTGATCTCCCGCAGCAGCTCCAGAATGGAGCGGGTGGTATTGGGGTCAAGGGCGCTGGTGGCCTCGTCGCAGAGCAGATACTTGGGGCTTGTCGCCAGCGCTCTGGCGATGGCCACGCGCTGCTTCTGGCCGCCGGAGAGCTGGGACGGGTAGGAATTGGCCCTGTCGGCAAGACCCACCATGTGCAGCAGCTCCATAGCCCGCGCTTTGGCCTCTTTCCGGCCTACCCCGGCGATCTCCAAGGGGTAGCAGACGTTGTTCAGCACGCTTCTCTGGGCCAGCAGGTTAAAGCCCTGAAAGATCATGCCGATGGACTGCCGCAGCTTCAAAAGTTCCTTGCGGGAAAGCTCAGTCACGCTTTTCCCGTCGATGATGACCTGGCCGTCCGTTGGCTCCTCAAGCAGGTTGATACACCGGACAAGGGTGCTTTTCCCCGCGCCGGACAGACCAATGATGCCGAAGATCTCCCCGTCGTTTATGGTCAGGTTGATATCCTCCAGGGCCACGATCTCTTTTTCCTGGGTGCGGTAGGTTTTGGACAGGTGCTTTAGTTCGATCATTCAATCAACTCCAAAATGAAAAGCCGGGAAGCTCGCATGCTTCCCGGCTGTAATGATTCAGGCTAAACTGAAATTCAGGCCGATATGAAACATGGCGAACCGGAATTTTGCGCGCGGCACATCATGCACATGCGGAACATGCACATCATCCCCATCATCATGCTGTTAAGACCAAAGGACTTACGCATATCGGTTCGCTCCTTTCAAAGGTTGTGGTGATTATAATTCCATCTTCCCCACTTGTCAAGAGGGTTTTTCCATTTTTCTACGCTAAATCGCAAAAAATTCGTTGACAGGGCCCATGGGCAGGTTTAAAATCTGGTCCATTAAGTAAAGAATATCCCTTGGAGGTGCGTTTATGGAGCTTGGTTTTGTTAAGCTGGCCGCCGCCTGTCCCCAGGTGAAGGTGGGCGATGTGGAATTTAATCTCACTACGGCAAAGGCCGCCCTTGACCGGGCGGAGGCCATGGGCAGTGCGCTGCTGGTGCTGCCGGAGCTGCATCTGACCGCTTATACCTGCGGCGATCTGTTCTATTCCGATCTGCTGCTCTCCGCCGCCCGAGAGACGCTGGACGCCTTTCGGGAATACAGCCGGGGCAAGCACTGTGTAACTGCCCTGGGCCTGCCCCTGCGGCTCGGAGGCAAGCTCTATAACTGTGCCGCCGTGGTACAGGATGGAGCAATACTGGGCCTTGTCCCCAAGAGCATCCTTCCCAACTACGGCGAATTTTACGAAAAGCGGCAGTTCAGCTCCGGAAATGAGTATTCCGGCCCCAATGAGATCAGCCTCTGTGGAAAGACTGTCCCCTTCGGCACAGACCTGCTTTTCTGCTGTAAGGAGATGGAAGAGCTGGTCATCGGCATTGAGATCTGCGAGGACCTGTGGGCGCCTGTGACCCCGGCCACCGATCTCTGCCTCTCCGGGGCCACCGTCATTGCCAACCTGTCCGCCTCCAACGAGCTGATCGGCAAGGACGATTACCGCCGCCTGCTTGTCTCCTCCGCCTCCTCCCGGCTCATCTGCGCCTATGCCTATGCCAACGCCGGCATCGGCGAGTCCACCCAGGACATGGTGTTCTCCGGGCACAGCTTCATATTTGAAAACGGCATGAAGCTGGCGGAGAAAAAGCCCTTTGCAGCGGAGACCGATTTTATCTCCACTGAAGCGGACCTGTTCCGGCTGAGAAACGAGCGCCACCGCAACACCAGCTTTTCCGGCAGAAGCGGAAAAAGCTGCCGCCGCGTTCCTTTCTCCCATCCGCTGCACGATGTGGAGCTCACCAGACTGATTCCCAGACACCCCTTTGTCCCCGCTGACAGCGAGGTTCTGTCCGAGCGGGCGGAGGCCATCCTCAGCATCCAGTCCCACGGCTTAAAAAAGCGCCTGGAGCATATTCACTGCCCCAAGGCGGTCATCGGTATCTCCGGCGGGCTGGACAGCACCCTGGCGCTGCTGGTGATGGTCCGGGCCATGGATATGTTAATGCGGCCAAGGACAGATATTCTCGCCGTCACCATGCCCTGCTTCGGCACCACGGAGCGGACCCGCAGCAACGCCCAGGCGCTCTGTGAGGAGCTGGGCGTCAGCTTCCGCCAGGTGGATATCACCGCCGCCGTCAGGCAGCACTTTGCGGATATCGGCCAGGACCCGGAAAAGACCGACGTGACCTTTGAAAACTGCCAGGCCCGGGAGCGGACCCAGGTACTGATGGATATCGCCAACCGGGAAAACGGCATTGTGGTAGGCACCGGCGACCTGTCGGAGCTGGCCTTGGGCTGGGCCACCTATAACGGCGACCATATGTCCATGTACGCAGTCAACGCCTCCGTGCCCAAGACCCTTGTGCGCTATATTATCGCCTATGAGTCAAAGCACTGTGACGCGCAGGTCAAGGCCATTCTGGACGACATTCTGGATACCCCCGTGTCCCCGGAGCTGCTGCCCGCGGACAGCGAGGGAAAGATTTCCCAGAAGACGGAGGACATTGTGGGTCCCTATGAGCTGCACGACTTTTTCCTGTACCACATGCTCCGAAACGGCTCCTCCCCCAGGCGTATCTACGCCCTGGCCCGCTACGCCTTCCAGGGCAGCTATTCCGATGAGACCATCCTCCACTGGCTGAGGGTCTTTACCCGCCGGTTCTTCGCTCAGCAGTTCAAGCGCTCCTGCCTGCCCGACGGGCCCAAGGTGGGCACCGTCACCCTCTCCCCCCGTGGCGACTGGCGCATGCCCTCCGACGCCTGTTCCGCTTTATGGATGAAAGAGCTGGAAGAAATCGAAATTTATACTAATCCCTGATAAAAACATTCAACGCTTTCCAGCAAAATTTGCGCCATGCTGCGTTGGCTTTCTTGACCATATATCTCCATTATGCTCTGCGAAAGCCGCCTTGCCTGACACAAATTTTGCTCGGAAATCCAATAAAGCTTTTTATCCGGGATTAGTATTAAAAATAAAAAGCCCGTGAAGAGCGGGTGTTCATAAGGAAGTTACAGCCACAGCAGTTTGCTCTGCTGTGGCTGTTCCTGCATTCTTTTCTGTTATATGATAGCATGAAATCAAACAGACCTGCGAAGCGGAATTTGACGAAGATGGTGAATCAAGATGATTACGCTAAACAAGGAATTTAATGGCAAAATTCTGGATATTGGAGGTGGCGGAGAAGGTGTAATTGGGCGCCTATATACAAACCAGGTCGTTGCTATAGATATTCGACAAGATGAATTAGATGAAGCGCCACCGGGATTTGAAAAGATCCTGATGGATGCAACACATCTGAAATTTAGCGATAATTCTTTTGATCATGTAACATCATTTTATTCGCTGATGTTTATGAGTGCTGAAGATCAAAAAAATGCAATTTCAGAAGCAGCAAGAGTACTGGTAAATGGTGGAGAGCTTCATATTTGGGATTGCAATATTCCATCTGCATATCCTGAACCGTTCTGCGTAGACGTTACGGTTAGCTTGCCAAATGAACATATTTCTACTACATACGGCGTAGTAAAAAAAGATACACAAAACACCCTAAGCATCACGAACTTGTGCTTGAAAGCCGGGCTTGTACTTGCCTGCCAAAATCGTAGTCAAAATAGTTTTTATTTGCGTTTTAAAAAAGGCTGACAAATTCCGATTAGTCGAACAGATAAGAGCGCACTTTTGTACGCCGTTCGATAGGGGGCATAATGTGTGATTTCGCACTGCACCAATGCCTCCCTCTGATGAGGGAGGTGTCAAAAATCTTTGATTTTTGACGGAGGGAGAGAAAATGAAAGACTATAATAAAGAGAATATCCCTCTTGCAAAGGCACTCCGAAAGAATATGACCCCATGGGAACGGAAGCTGTGGTATGATTTTTTGAGAACCTACCCAGTGCGCTTTCAAAGGCAAAAAGCAATTGGTAATTACATTGCGGATTTCTATTGCGCAAGAGCAAGGCTAGTCATCGAACTTGACGGCGGCGGACATTATACAGCAGAGCAGGCCGAAAAAGATGCACTGCGCACAAAAGACCTGGAGTCCATGAATCTAACGGTAGTGAGAGTTTGCAATCTGGATATTGACCGAAATTTTCGTGGTGTATGCGAATACATTGATCTGACTGTCAGGCGTCTCTCCCTCAGTCAGCTTCGCTGACAGCTCCCTCATCAGAGGGAGCCTTGGGCTGTAGACAACCCCAACACATAACATGAAAATCCGACCTGTGATTGCAGCCACAGGTCGGATCAACTGTTTATTCCTCGTAGGTCCTGATAATGCTCTCCGCCACCTCACGGCGTTTGGAGCCGGTGTCCATGGCGGTCTTTTCAATATAGCGGTGGGCCTCGGCCTCGCTCATCTTCAGCCTTGACATCAAAAGCAGCTTTGCCCGGGTGACGATCCGCGTGTCGTCCAGCTTTCGTTTCAGACTCACCGTCTCCGTACACAGAGCGCGCAGTCTTGCGCAGCAGGCCAGAAAGCAGGGCAGCACGGTGGAGAGGCTCTCCATTGTGCAGACCATGACGCCGGCTCGGGCGCAGGGTTCATTGAGGGCAGAAGCGTCGCCTTTTGCCACAACCAGCACCGCCGTATAGCTGTGTTCTGCCGCCTCAAGGGCGATGTTCAGCTCATCGCTGCTCAAAATCAAGCCGTCCACCGGACGCTCCATCGCAAGGGCGCGGAGCTCCCCTGCCCCGGCGCTTTTGATCTGGGCCGGGAAGCCGCAGGGCAGCCGGTAGGGCAGGGACTGGGCAAGGCCGCAGCTCTCCGAAACCAGTATGTTGTATTTCAGGTTAGGCGAGTACTTCATAAAGCTCTCCCATCAAATCAGAATCCGCTTGCGCCGTAGTTTGCCAGCACGCGGGCAGAGGGATCGTCCACATCGCAGCCCTCCCAGGAGCGGTTGGGCATCCAGAAGTCCTTGACCATCTCGGCTTGGCCGGGATAATATTTTTCAAAAATGTCACGGTACAGCAGGCTCTCCTTGGTAAAGGGCCTTGCAAAATCATATTTTGCGCAGCCGGCGGCAAATTCCTCGTCGCTGTACACCGTCTCGGCGTATTCCTTCAGATCGTCCACCATGGAGTGGCCCACCGCGTCGGAGAAGGCCGCCTTCTGTCTCCACAAAATGTTCTCGGGCAGGATATGGTCATCGGCAAAGGCCTTGCGGAGCAGATATTTGCCCATGTTGTAGTTGTTCATTTTCAGCTTGGGGTCAATGCTCATCACATAGCGCACAAAGTCCAGATCGCCGAAGGGCACTCTCGCCTCAATGGAGTTTACGGAGATGCAGCGGTCAGCGCGAAGCACATCGTACATGTGCAGCTCATCCACCCGCTTCTTGGCCTCCTTCTGAAACTCCTCGGGAGAGGGGGCAAAGTCGGTGTATTTATAGCCGAAAAGCTCGTCGGAGATCTCGCCGGTCATCAAAACGCGCACATCGCTGATCTCGTGGATGGCCTTGCAGCAGAGATACATGCCCATGCTGGCCCGGATGGTGGTAATATCATATGTACCAAGCAGGGCGATAAGGCGTTCCAGCGTGTCCAGCACCTCTTCCCGGGTCATAATGACCTCGGTGTGCTCCGCGCCGATGAAGTCTGCCACCTGCCGGGCGTACTTCAGGTCGATGGCGTCCAGATCCATGCCGATGGCAAAGGTGCGGATCTTCCGGCCCAGCAGCTTTGCGGATATGGCGCAGACAAGGCTGGAATCCAGCCCGCCGGAGAGCAGGAAGCCCAGAGGCGCGTCCGCGTCCAGCCGCTTTTCCACGGCGGCAATGAGCTTTTCCCTGATCTTGGGGCACACAGCTTCCAGGGCGTCTTTGGAATACTCCTCCACGGTGGTCAGGTCCGCATAACGGACAAACTGGCCGTCGGCATAGTAGTGTCCCGGCGGGAAGGGCATGATCCTGTCGCACAGGCCAACAAGGTTTTTCGCCTCGCTGGCGAAAACGGGCTGGCCGTCGTCCAGATAGCCGTAGTACAGCGGGCGGATGCCGATGGGGTCCCGGGCCGCGATCAGTCTGTCGGCCTTGGCATCGTAGATGATCATGGCAAATTCCGCGTCCAGCATGGAGAACATCTCCAGTCCGTATTCCCTGTACATGGGGAGAATGATCTCACAGTCGGACTCGCTGACGAAATCGTATTTTTCCGCCAGCTTTTCCTTTACCGGACGGAAGCCGTACAGCTCGCCGTTGCAGACCACCATGTCGCCGTCCAGATGGAAGGGCTGCATGCCGCTCTCGTTCAGGCCCATAATGGCCAGCCGGTGGAAGCACAAGAAACCGCTGCCCGCAGGCTCGATCCGGCTCTGGTCCGGTCCCCGGGAGACTGTCCGGTCAAAATACTCTCTGACCGTCTCCGCGTCAAGCCTCGGTGAAAGAAAACCCATAATTGAACACATAAAAAAGCACCTCCGAATTTACTTGCAGCATTGCCTAAAAACTTTTAGGACGAATTGCTGCTGATCCGCGGTGCCACCTAACTTACTGCATATATAATACAGTCACTTTTCGAGTTCCATCAAACCCGTGTACTTTAACGCTGCACACCGCGTCTCCCCTATTCGGCTGGCCCTTTCGGTTCACTGCTCCGAAGTGTTATTCCCTCAGCCCCTTTGTACCGGGCTTACACCCTCCCCGGCTCGCTGTGACAGGATTTCCAAGGTACTTGTCTTCATCATAGCATTTCACGATATGAATTTGAAGTCCCCTTCAAAAAATATGTGCTGATTTTACTGCCGTGATCGAAAAATGTCAATTCCGCATATTTTACTAAATTAAAGTGTTAATGAATTTTTCAAATGGTCAATCAGACAAAATTTTCACTACATGCAAATTTTTTGTTGCGTTGGGGCGGCCACAGTGGTATTTTTGAACTGAACCACCCTTCCGGGGGAGCAAGTTTTTTGATTTAACGCAAAAAAGTGCTTGACAAACGGTTGAGGGTGGTTTATGATGCAGACAATAAATCAAAACCGATGATGAAGAGTAAGTAGCTTTCTATTCGTCTTGCAGAGAGTCGCCGTTTGCTGAAAGGCGATATTCGGGTAGTTTGTGAATGGACTTCTGAGGGTGACCGAAAGCCGTTTGGTGAGTAGCAGTCAACGGGTGATCTGCTCCCGTTATCAGGGCAGACTTGTATGATGGTACAAGACAGAGGCGGATACGTTTAAGTATCAACTTGGGTGGCACCGCAGGAATTGTTTTTTCTCCTGTCCCTTGAAAATCAAGGGACAGGATTTTTGTTTTTTATACGAGGTGATCTTATGTTTCTTCTGACAAAACGATGGTGTACGGTAAACAAAAAACACAGACGCCATGCCATCACATCCACATATCATAATTCAGGAGGAAAATTATCATGAAAAAAATATTCACTTTTGTAATTGCTGTTCTTATGCTCGTTTCTCTGGCCGCCTGCGGCAGCTCCGGTTCCAAGGACGTTTACTCCATCGGCATCTCCCAGTACGGCGAACACCCCTCACTTGACAACTGCCGCGAAGGCTTCCTGCTTGGTCTGGAAGAGGCCGGCCTGAAAGAGGGCGAGGACTTCACCGTGGATTACCAGAACGCCGGCTTTGACGACAACATCGCCATCCAGATCGGCCAGAACTTCTCCGCGAACAATGTTGACCTGATGGTCGGCATCGCCACCCCCTCCGCCACTGCCTGCTTCGCCGCGGCTGAGGATAAGAATATCCCCGTTGTTTTCAATGCCATTACCGACCCTGTGGAAGCCAAGCTTGACAGCGGCAACGTGACCGGCGTGTCCGACAAGCTCCCGGTGGAAGCCCAGCTGGACCTGATCCGCACCCTCCAGCCCGAGGCCAAGACCATCGGCATCATCTACACCACCAGCGAGCCCAACTCCGTCTCCGCTATCCGCGAGTACAAGGAAAAAGCCCCTGACTACGGCTTTGAGATCGTTGAGATTGGCGTCACCGCCCAGTCTGAGGTCACCCAGGCCGCCGATACCCTCATCAGCAAGAAGGTTGACTGCATCTCCAACCTGACCGACAACAACGTGGTGGGCGTGCTGGCCTCCATTCTGGATAAGACCAACGAGGCAGGCATCCCTGTATACGGCAGTGAGATCGAGCAGGTCAAGATTGGCTGCGTGGCCTCCGCCGGTATCGACTACATCGAGCTGGGCAAACAGGCCGGACGGCTTGCCGCAAAGGTTCTCAAGGGTGAAGCCACCTGCGAGGAGCTGCCCTATGAGACCGTCACCGAGTACGGCATCTACATCAACTCTGAGGCTCTGGCCGCCATGAGCATTGAGCTTCCTGCTGACATCGCCGACAAAGCCATTGAGGCAAACGCAGAATAATTGGATTGGACTGTAAATTGACATGAATGTATTTTTAGAGCTTGCGGAAAGCACCATAACCCAGGGCTTTATCTACGCGCTTCTGACCTACGGTATTTACATCACCTATAAACTGCTGGATTTCCCCGACCTTTCCGTGGACGGCAGCTTCCCTCTGGGAGCTGCCGTCACGGCCGCGCTTCTCATCAGGGGCGTAAATCCTTTCCTCACTCTTGTGATCGCCATGGGCGCCGGCGCTCTGGCCGGGCTTGCCACGGGCCTGATCCATGTGAAGCTGAAGGTCCGTGACCTGCTGGCGGGCATCATCACCATGACCGCCCTGTTTTCCATCAACCTGCAGATTGCCGGGTCAAACCTGAATATCGGCCGTGATGTGGACACCATCTTTGTGGCCGCTCCCGTGGGCTCTCTGTTAGGGGGACTGTCCCTGATCCACAGGAAATTTATTGTCTCCCTCGTTCTTGTCCTTCTTTTCAAGCTGATTCTTGATCTCTATTTCAAGACCAAAAACGGCATGCTGCTCCGGGCCACCGGCGACAATGCCACTCTGGTCACCACGCTGGCCCAGGACAAGGGAAAAATGAAGATTCTCGGCTTGGTCATCGCCAACGCCCTGGTGGCCCTGGCCGGCTCCGTGGTCTGCCACGAGCAGCGCAGCTTTTCCAGCACCATGGGTACAGGCCAGATGGTCTTCGGCCTGGCGGCCGTCATCATCGGCACCACCATTTTCAAAAAATTCCCCGGTGTGAAGGGCACTACGGCTGTGCTGGTGGGCAGCGTTGTGTATAAGTGCTGCATCCAGCTTGCCATCAGCCTGGGTCTGCCCGCAAACCTTTTGAAGCTGATCACGGCGGTGCTGTTCCTTGTGATCCTTGTCATCGGCAACGTGGGGGAAGGTAAGGTGAAGCGCAATGCTTGAACTGAACCACATCAGAAAAGTCTATAATCCCGGCCTTGTCACCGAGATGTGCATATTCGATGATTTCAGCCTGTCGGTAAAGGACAAGGAATTTGTCTCCATCGTTGGCAGCAACGGCAGCGGCAAAACTTCCCTGCTGAACATCATCTGCGGCAGCATCCCCGTGGACAAAGGCGAGATCACCGTAAACGGGCAGAGGATCAACTCCCTTGAGGAGTTCAAGCGCTACCGCCGCATTGGCCGCGTGTATCAGAATCCCGCTTTGGGCACCTGCCCCAACATGACCATGCTGGAAAACCTCTCTCTGGCCGACAACAAGGGCAAGCGCTTCGGTCTCAGCCGGGGTACCAACTACAAGCGTAAAGACTATTACCGGGAGCAGCTGGCCGCCCTGGGCCTGGGTCTGGAAAACAAAATGGACGTGAAGCTGGGTTCCCTCTCCGGCGGACAGCGCCAGGCTGTGGCCCTGGTTATGGCCACCCTCACCCCTATTGATTTTCTGATCCTTGACGAGCACACCGCGGCTCTCGACCCCAAAACCGCGGAGATCATCATGGAACTCACCGACAAGGTGGTCAAGGAGAAGAACCTGACCGCCATTATGGTGACCCACAATCTCCGCTACGCCGTGGAATACGGCAGCCGGCTTCTGATGATGGATAAGGGCCACATCGTCCTGGACAAAGAGGGCGAAGAAAAACAGGCCCTGGTGGTGGACGACATTCTCCATCTCTTCAACCAGATCAGCATAGAGTGCGGCAACTGATACGAAACAATAAAAGGCACGACTCATTCAGAATATCATCTGACGGTCGTGCCTCTAATTATTGTCTTTCATATTGATTTTATCTGGAGAATGTTGCATAATATTCTCTGAGAAGACGTGAAACTCTCTTCATTTTCGTCCAGATCCCCTTTCCTCAGATTTCATTTTCCGCTCAGTTTCAGCGGTGCAGATAGCTCTCGTACAGGTCTTCAAAGAAAAGCTCTATTTTTTTCATGATCTTTCATCCTTTCTTTCATTAACATTCTAAACCGGCCCGGCTGCTTATCAGCGGTGCAGGTAGCTCTCGTACAGGTCTTCAAAGAATCTTTCTACTTTTTTCATTTTTGTTCATCCTTTCGTTTTTTCTTGTCCCTCAGGACGATTGTAGTGTAGCACCCTTTTCTGAAATTGTTAAATACTTAATACATTAGTTCTATCATATCGTTTGGATATGAAGTTGAGGTTTTCATATATGGATTTGCGGAGTTTAAGGTACTTTACCGTGGTGGCCCAGGAGCTGAATATTACCCGGGCCGCCGAAAAACTGAACATGAGCCAGCCGCCGCTGAGTAACCAGCTGAAGGCGCTGGAGGAGGAGCTGGGCGTCACCCTGCTGATTCGGGGCAAACGGCACCTTCAGCTCACCGAAGCGGGCAATCTGCTTCTCCGCCGGGCCACACAGATTCTGGAGCTGGCGGACAAGACCAAACAGGAGCTGGCCGATATGAAGGACGGTCTGTCCGGGACCATCAGCATCGGCATGGTGGAAGGTCGGGCGCCTTTTTTGGTCTCCCGCTGGATCGCCGGTTTCCGGGAGGAGTTTCCCCGGATCCAATTCAGCCTGTGGAACGGCAGCAGCGACGACGTGCTGGACCGGCTTTACCGGGGTCTGGTGGATATCGCTGTCATTGCCGCGCCTTACGACACGGAGCATCTGGAGGGCTTTCAGGTGGGCCGGGAACCCTGGGTCGCCATCATTCCCGCAAGCCATCCCCTGGCCAAGGCCGAGGGAAAACAGGTCAGTCTTTCCTCCCTGGTGGGTGAGCCGCTGATCGTCCCCAGCCGCAAATCCAGGGTGGACGCCATACATAAATGGTTTCGGGAAGTCGGCGCGGAGCCGAATATCATCTGCGAAATGTCCAACTATCTTGACGCCGTGGCCCTGAGCGAGCGTGGCGTGGGCATCAGCATCTTCCCCCAGACCACCTACACGCCCAACGCCCTTTTAGCAACCAAGGTCATCACCAACAGCGAGCGTCAGGTGGAATATGTGCTTGTGCACAGTAAAGAGCTGCTCCCCTCCCCTCTCATCAATGAGTTTCTGAACTTTGTCCACGACTCCATTGAGGAGGACAGCCGCAAGCCTCTGCATGTTCTTTTCCCGGAATACGAATATGTCCCGCCGGAAAACACCAAGTTCCTTTGAAAATTTTGATAACGGAGATGTTGAAATGGAAGACTTGAAATTACGAAAGAAAAATCTCATCATGTTTCCCCTGGGCACAGTGGGCCGGGATATGGTCTATTCCCTGATCACAAACTTTCTGCTGTCATTCATTCTCTTTACCCGTGGGCTGAATGCCGCCCAGCTCACCGCTGTCACGGCTATTATGGTGGGCGCCCGGGTATTTGACGCGCTGAACGACCCGATCATGGGCAACATCATTGAGCGCACCCGCACCAAATGGGGCAAATTCAAGCCCTGGCTGGTCATCGGCATACTGTCTACCTCCGTTGTGATCTACGCGCTGTTCAACACGAAGCTCCAGGGCTGGAGCTTTATCTGGTTTTTCGGCGTTGCCTATTTTCTGTTCAGCATTACCTACACCATGCACGACATCTCCTATTGGGGCATGGTGCCGGCCCTGAGCTCCGACGCTGACGCACGAAATCAGTTTACCGCCCGTGCGACCCTTTTCGCCGGCATCGGCGGCACCGCGGCCAGCGTGCTGATCCCCATGTTCACCACCGGCAGCATGACCATCGGCGGAAGCGCAAATATTGCCTATGGGCGCATCGCTCTTGTGGTCTGCCTGCTGGCCCCGCTCTTTTTGTGCTTTACCATTTTCGGCGTCCGCGAGCAGAGAAATTACAGCAAGGAGAGCGCCCCTCCCATCAGCTTTAAAAAGATCATCGGCACCATCACCGGCAACGACCAGCTTTTGTGGATCTCCCTGATTTTCCTTATTCAGCAGATCGGCAACGGCATCGTCTTTTCCGGCATCGGATGCACCTACATCTACTTTTCCTTTGGCTATCAGGGCGGCCTGTTCTCCATTTTCACCACCGTGGGCATGTCCGCCACCGCTTTTTTGATGATCTTCTATCCGGCCATCTCCCGCCGCATCACCCGGAAAAAGCTGATGAATGTCATGATGTTGATTTCCGCCGTGGGCTACGCGCTGATGCTCATTCCCGGGCTGACCATGGGCTCAACCATGCTCAAATTCTGGATCATCGTTATCGGCTACATGGCCGCAAACTTCGGGCAGTATTGCTTCTATCTGATTATGATGATCTCCATTATCAACACGGTGGAATATAACGAATATCTCCACAACACGAGAGACGAGGCCATTATCGCCTCCCTCCGCCCCTTTCTGACCAAGCTGGCCTCCGCACTGACGGTGGTGATCGCCTCCGCAAGCTACATGATCTTCCGGGTGACGGATTATACCAACCAGATCTCCTCCCTGGAGACTGCGGCCTCCACCGGCGCCATCAGCGAGGCGGAGAAGCTCAGCTCCATCACCGCCGTTCTCAGCGGCGTACAGCACGGCCAGACCCTGGGCCTGCTGCTGTTTATCACCGTTCTGCCCTGCGCCCTGATGCTCATCTCCCACCTGCTGTATAAAAAGCACTATAAGCTGGACGAGGACGAATACTCCCGCATCTGCGGCGAGCTTGCCAAACGGGCCGAGGGTGTTCAAGCATGAGTCTCACCTCCCTTGCCATCAAACTTGCCGCTCCCCTGCCGGATCTGGAAGCCTTTGACCGCTATCTGTTCATCGGCCCGCACCCCGACGATATTGAGGTAGGCGCGGGAGCTACCGCGGCCAAGCTTGCAGCGGCGGGAAAAAAAGTCTGCTTTCTCGTCTGTCTTGACGGGCGCTTTGGTCTGGAAAACGCCCCGGCGGGGACCAGACCCGATGAACTGGCTTTACTGCGTATGGAGGAGGCCAGGCGCTCCGCCCGTGTATTGGGCGTGGACGATTTGCGCTTTCTGGGTCTGAGCGACGGCGGATTATACGAGGAAAAGGTGCTTTTCCGGGCGATTGCCGCTGTGGTAGGCGATTTTGGCCCCGATGTTATCTTCGCGCCGGACCCCTGCGTCAGCAGCGAATGTCACGCCGATCATCTGAACGTGGGGAACGCGGCGCGCCGCGTGGCCTGTTTCGCCCCCTTTAAGGAGATCATGGAGGCCTACGGCGCCGCGCCCGCGGATGTGAAAGCCCTGGCCTATTACATGACCGCAAAGCCCAACCGTTATGTGGGCACAAAGGGATTTGTGGAAAAGCAGCTCTCCGCCCTTTTCGACTGCCATAGCTCCCAGTTTCCCGCCGGTTCCCCCGCCGCAAAGACCCTGGCCCTTTATCTGAAGCTCCGTTCCGCGGACATGGGTCTGCGCTGCCTGAAAAGCCACGCCGAGGGCTTCCGCGTACTGGGAAAAATCCATATGCACTGCCTGCCAGAGGCTGAGTGATAAGAAAAGCTGAGTGTCAAACGGCACTCAGCTTTTCCTTACTTTTTTCTCCCGGATTTACGCAACATCCTTATAACGGGTATACACATACTCATAGATCCGCTGACGGTAAGCGGAAATACTAAGCTCATCGTAGCACGCAGGGAGTTCATTCCACAGCGTGTCACGGATCACTCATCTGCTCCGCCTGTTCTTCCATGGCGGCGCAGAGTTCCACTTTCTGCTGAATTTCCTCCATGCGGCGGTCAAGACCGGCGCTGATCTCGGCGCATAGATACAGCTCGTTGTCGATCTCCTCAGAGATCTGCACGTCTTTTTTATACCGGATCTTATGTTCAAGACTGGCCCACCAGTCCATGGAAATGGTGCGAAACTGCACTTCCACTTTCATCATGCGCTTGGTGTTATGCAGGAAAATGGGCGTCTTTACCACCAGATGCAGACTCCTGTACCCGTTGGGCTTGGGGTTTTTGATGTAGTCCTTCCGCTCAAGGAGGACGATATCGTCCTGGCGCAGGAAAGCTTCGGCCAGCATGTAGATATCCGAAGGGAAGGCACAGATGACCCTAACCCCGGCGATATCGTTGATGTTCTCCTCAATGCTGACCATGCTGATGGGGAGCTTTTTCCTCTGCAGCTTTTCCAGCGTACTCTCCGGGGATTTCAGCCGGGTCTTGATGGATTCAATGGGGTTTCTGTCATACTGGAGGGACAGCTCCTCGTTCAGCACTTGGAATTTGGTGGAGACCTCCATCATGGCACAGCGGTAATAGGCCATCAGCTCCCGGTAGGAAAGGGCAAAATCCTGTATCTTGTTTCTGACCTCGTCCTGGGCCAGCTTTTCCAGCATCATGCGCTCCAGCTCGGCATTATCCTGTATTTCACTTTCTTTCATGGTTTTTTCCTTCCGTATCCGTTGTTAAGCTGATTATACACCAAAATCCCAAGCTTTTTGTAAAAAGCTTATAAACAAATCACCCGGCCATTTGACCGGGTGAAAAGCTTTATCGGAGCATGTCCTCAATCATGGACTTGGGAACCACGCCGACGGAGGTATTTTTGACCTTGCCGTCCTCAAAAACGATGAGGGTGGGGATGCTGGAAATGCCGAATCTTGCGGCCAGGCCGGGCTGCTCGTCCACATTGACCTTGCCCACCTTGGCTACGCCCTCCATTTCCTCCGCCAGCTGCCCGATGGTGGGAGCCAGCATACGGCAGGGGCCGCACCAGGAAGCCCAGAAGTCCACCAGCACGGGCTTGTCGGCCTTTAACACTTCCTGCTCAAAATTCTGCTCGGTAATAACGATTTCTGCCATTTTATATCTCCTTTGTATCATATAGTGCCATTTTCATCTGTCATACTAATTCTTGATAGAAAGATTGAATCAGCAGCGAAGGGATATTGGTGCAAGACAAGGCAGAGGAGCGCCGCCATACTTTGTGTATGGCAAGTGACGATAACGCAGTATTGTGCCAATAGACCAAGCTGATATTAAAGATTTTTATCAAGAATTGGTATCAGATAATAGCTTGCGCAGCCCGCAGGCTTTCATTCACGACCCTGTATAAATTACCGCATGCGGGCACTTCTGTCAAGTGCAGGACTGTGAACAATTCAATTCAGGCGTTGAGAATGTGCATGAACTCCTCGCCGGTGATGGTCTCCTTTTCGTAAAGAAACTTTGCCAGCTCGTCCAGCTTTTCCCGGTTTTCGCGCAGGATCTCCAGGGCTTTTTCATGCTGCTTTTTCACCAGAGCGATCACCTGCTGGTCGATCTTGCTCTGGGTCTCGGCGGAGCAGGCCAGAGACGTGTCGCCGCCCAGATACTGGTTGGTGACGGTCTCCATGGCCACCATGTCGAAATCTTCGCTCATGCCGTAGCGGGAGATCATGGCCCGGGCCAGCTTGGTGGCCTGCTCAATGTCATTGGAAGCGCCGGTGGTCACAGAACCGAATACCACTTCCTCAGCGGCCCGGCCGCCGGTGTAGGTGGCGATCTTGTTCTCGATCTCTTCCTTGCTCATCAGGTAGTGGTCGCCCTCTTCCACCTGCATGGTGTAGCCCAGAGCGCCGGAGGTGCGGGGAACGATGGTGATCTTCTGCACAGGGGCAGAATTGGTCTGCTTTGCAGCCACGAGGGCGTGTCCGATCTCATGGTATGCCACAATGCGCTTCTCCCTGTCCGTCAGGATGGCGTTTTTCTTCTGGTATCCGGCAATGACCACCTCAATGCTCTCCTCCAGGTCCGCCTGGGTGGCGAAGCCTCTGCCGTCGCGCACAGCCCGGAGGGCCGCCTCATTGACAATATTGGCAAGCTCCGCGCCGGAAGCGCCGGAGGCCATGCGGGCTACCTTGCCGAAGTTTACATCGTCGGCAATCTTCACCTTTCTGGCGTGTACCTTCAAGATCTCTTCCCTGCCCTTCAGGTCGGGCAGCTCCACGGGCACCCGCCGGTCAAAGCGGCCTGGTCGGGTCAGGGCCGGGTCCAGAGATTCAGGGCGGTTGGTGGCGGCAAGGATAATTACGCCGCTGTTGCCCTCAAAGCCGTCCATCTCGGTAAGCAGCTGGTTCAATGTCTGCTCCCGCTCGTCGTTGCTGCCCAGCTGACCGTCCCGTTTTTTGCCGATAGCGTCGATCTCATCGATAAACACGATGCAGGGGGCCTTCTCCTTGGCCTGCTTGAACAGGTCGCGGACCTTGGATGCGCCCATGCCCACGAACATCTCCACAAATTCCGAGCCGGACATGGAGAAGAAGGGCACATTGGCCTCGCCGGCTACAGCCTTGGCCAGCATGGTCTTACCGGTGCCCGGAGGGCCCACCAGCAGCACGCCCTTGGGCATGGATGCGCCGATCTGCCGGTATTTGTCCGGATTGTGCAGGTAATCCACGATCTCAGCCAGGTTCTCCTTGGCCTCGTCCACACCGGCCACATCAGAAAAACGGATGCCGTCGGAGGACTTCACATACACCTTGGCGTTGCTCTTTCCCATGTTGAACATCATGGAGTTGGCGCCGCCGCTGGCCTTGTCCATCAGCTTTTTATACATGAATTGGCCGAGAGCGATAAACAGCACCAGGGGCAAAACCCAGTAGAGCAAAATGGTCAGCAGCGGGGAGGTCTCCTCCACGATCTCACTGGCAAATTCAGCGCCGGAGTTATACAGACGGTCAACCATCTGGGGATCATCCATACGGCCGGTCTTGTAGATGTTCTCCTCCGCCTTATCGGTGAAGACGATCTGGTTGTCCATGACTTCCACCTTGCCGATATTCTGTTCCTCCGTCATGGACATAAAGGTGCCGTAGTCAACCTCTTTGACTTGGTAGGCATTGATATAAGGCATGGCCAGAAGGTTGAACAGCAGCAGTATCACAAGGGCAATGGTATAATAAAAGATTAGCGGTTTACGCGGTTTTTTTACTTCCTGCATGTTTTTACACCTCTTAATATGTTTTATATTTTACTCCGAATCAGAGAAACGATCAGCCACACAGCCAAAATAACATTCAGTACAGCAAACCCATACCGGAGGATCAGCAGAATGATCTCCGGCTTGAAGATCAGCGCGGCCGCACTGAGCAGGAGCAGGATTGCAGAGATGATGCTGACCGTAGTCGTATGCCTGAGCATGGCTTTTAAAAATTTGTTCATGTTATTTTCCTCTCTTTCTCTGCTTTTATGCGGTCTTGTCAAATTGACTGTTGTACAGCTCCGCGTAGAAGCCGCCCTGTTTGAGCAGCGTCTCGTGGTCGCCCTGTTCGATAATGTTGCCGTCCTTCAGAACAAGGATCAAATCGGCGTTTTTAATGGTGGACAGCCTATGGGCGATCACAAAGCTGGTGCGGTCCTTCATCAGCTCATCCATCGCTTTCTGAGTCATCAGCTCTGTGCGGGTATCCACAGAGGAGGTGGCCTCGTCCAGAATCAGCATGGGCCGGTTCTGGATCATGGCCCGGGCAATGGTGAACAGCTGCTTTTGTCCGGCGGAGATGCTGGTGTTTTCCGTGAGCACTGTGTCAAGCCCTTCCGGCAGTGACTCCACAAAGTCCCAGATGCCGCAGGCCCGGCAGGCCTTTTCGATCGTTTCATCGGGGACCTGTTGGCAGTTGAACACCAGATTTTCCCTGACTGTGCCCTGGAACATCCAGGTGTCTTGGAGTACCATGGAGAACATGCTGTGTACATCCTCCCGCTTCATTTGGGATGTGGGCACCCCGTCGATCAGGATGCTGCCGTCCCAAAGCTCATAAAAGCGCATGAGCAGGTTGACAATGGTGGTCTTTCCCGCGCCGGTGGGGCCGACGATGGCGATCTTCTGTCCCGGCTTTACGCTGGCGGAGAAATCCTTGATTACGGCGTTTTTCTGATCCTCGCTGTAGCCAAAGCGCAGGTTTTTAAATTCAACCTGGCCTTTGACGGGCGCGGTATAGCTCTCCTTTTCGCTCTCGTCCTCCAGTTCCTCCTCTTCAAGGAAATCGAACACCCGTTTTCCTGCCGCCGCCGCGGCCTGCATCTGGGTCATGCCCTGGGCAAGCGTACTCAGCGGGGAGGTGAAGAGACGCACATACATGATGAAGGCCACAATAACGCCAAAGTCGATAACGCCGTCCATGGCCAGCTTGGAGCCGTAAATGCACACCGCCACATAGCCGAGATTCCCCACAAAGCCCATCAGCGGCTGCATGATGCCGGAAATGAACTGTGACTTTCTGTTGGCCTGATAGACCTCTTTGTTGAGCCGGTCAAACTCCGATTTCATCTTCTTTTCCGCCCGGGAGATGCGGACCACGTCGTGTCCGGTGTACATCTCCTCCACGTATCCGTTGAGCTGGCCCAGGGAGGTCTGTCTGTCCAGGAAGTATTTCTGTGACCGGGACATGATCAGCCCCATCAGGGCAAAGCCCAGCAGCGTGGCCCCGATGGCGGCAAGGCTCATGTGCCACTCAGTGATGAACATCATCACCAGGCAGCCGATAAACTGGGCCGCGGCGGAGACCATGGAGGGCAGGCTGTTGGAAAGGCTCTGGACCAGGGTGTTCACATCGTTGGTCATGCGGCTGAGGATATCGCCGTAGGGGATCCGCCCGAAGAGCTTCATGGGCGCCCGGTTCACCTTGTCAAATATGTCCGCACGCAGCCGGTTTGACAGGCGAAGGGTCACTGTTGCCAGAATAAAATGCTGGATGAAGCTGAATATGGCGCTGAGAACATACAAGCCCAACAGGAAAAGGGCCGTTCTGGCGATGGCCTCCATGTCGATGCCCGTAGCAATGCCGTCGATAATATACTGTGTGATTTTTGAAAGCTGGTTTGGGCCGATGATGGTCAGCACCACGCCGCCGCAGGCAAAAAGGATGGCCACAATAAAAGGAAGAACGATATCCTTTGCATGGCCGATCAGGCGGGAAAGCTGGCCGCCCATATCCACTTTTTCGCCGGTATAAACAACATGTCTTTTAGGATGCATGGTTTTCCTCCTTGTCCCCAAGCTCCCGGGCGGAGAGCTGGGAGAGCGCGATCTCCCGGTAGACCGGGCAGTTTTCCATCAGCTCCTCATGGCGGCCAAGGCCCACGGCCCGGCCGTGGTCCAGAACCACGATTTTATCCGCGTTCTTTATGGTGCCGATGCGCTGGGCCACAATGAGCTTTGTGGTGTCGTGAAATTCATCCTCCAGGGCCCGTCTCAGCTTAGCGTCTGTTTTATAGTCCAGGGCGGAGAAGGAGTCGTCAAAAATCAGGATCTCCGGTTTTCTGGCCAGAGCCCGTGCGATGGATATTCTCTGCTTCTGACCGCCGGACAGATTGCCTCCGCCGATCTCGATCTTTTCGCCCAGCTTTTCCGGCATACGCTCCACAAATTCAGCGGCCTGGGAGACGTTCAGGGCCTCCCATGTGTTCTCCTCGGACACGGCGGCGTCGCTCTCGCCGAAATTCACGTTTTCCTCCACGGAGCCGGAGAACAGCACGGCCTTCTGTGTCACATAGCCCAGCTTATCATAAAGCGCCTTGAAGCTGTATTCCCGGATATCCTCGCCGTCCAAGAGCACCTGTCCAGCCGTTGCGTCAAAGAAGCGGGCGGCCAGGCTGACCAGCGTGGTCTTGCCGCTGCCGGTGGCGCCGATAAAGGCCACGGTCTCTCCCCGTTTTGCCTGAAAGCTGATATTCTTCAGCACGGGGTGGCTGCTGTCCGGGTATTGGAAGGACACATTGCGAAATTCCAGGGTGCCCCGCTCTGTCCCCTCTCCCCTTTTGCCTTCTTTGACAGCGGGTTCGGTCTTTAATATCTCATTGATCCTCACCGCGGAGACCTGGGCCGCCGGGAGCATCATAAAGATCATCACGATCATCATCAGCGACATGACCACAAAGGTGGCGTAGGTACTGAACACCACCACATCACCCGACAGGGCAATGCGGGCCATAAGGTCCGTGACAGGGATATTTTCGATGAGTGAGGCGCCCAGCCAGTAGATGCCCAGGGACAGGGCGCTCATACCCAGACTC
This sequence comes from uncultured Clostridia bacterium, assembly GCA_946061515.1. Classification (GTDB taxonomy): domain Bacteria; phylum Bacillota; class Clostridia; order Oscillospirales; family Oscillospiraceae; genus Limivicinus. Next base: position 54,413 of record CAMGRL010000004.1, on the reverse strand, counting down.
ATCAGCGGCATGAGGGCCGCGAAGGTCCGCTGGTTGAAAAGCTGGGTATTGGTCAGCGCGTCGTTTGCCTGGCTGAATTTTTTGTTCTGGTATTCCTCGGCGTTGAAGGCGTGTATCACGCTGATGCCGTTTAATTCCTCCCGGGCGATGCGGTTGATGTCGTCGGTCTGCCGCTGCACCTTCCTGAATCTGGGCAGCAGGACGATCAGCGTAACGATCATCACCGACAGCAGAAAGACCACAAAGCAGGCCGTAAGGGCGGAAAGCTCCCAGCTCTTGTTGATGATCTTGATGACGGCCCAGACCGCCATCACCGGGGCCTTGATCAGGATCTGCAATCCCATGGCGATGAGCATCTGGATCTGGGTCACGTCATTGGTTGTCCTCACGATCAGGCTGGGCACGGAAAAGCCGTTCATCTCCTGCTTGCCGAAGGAAGAGACCTTGTCGAAGATCTCTTCTCTCACGGTATAGCTGAAGCCGGCGGCGGTCTGGGCCGCGAAATAGCCCGCGATCACCGCAAGGGCCATACTGGCGAGAGCGCAGCCCAGCATTTTTCCGCCCACGCTCCAGATCTCGGACTGCACGGAGCCGGGTGTCTGTATCATGACGGTGAGATCGCTCATGTAATCCGGCATGGCCAGGTCAAAATACACCTGACCCAGTACCAGAAGAACACACAGCAGAGCCATGAGCTTCTCTCTCCGCCGCATTTTTTTAAGCAGCGTTATCATTGTTCGTAACCTCTTTTGTCAGCATCTTGTAATTTCGGACCATGTACAGCGCGAAGGAAACGGTCATCATGATCACACAGATACTGATAAGCGCCGTTGACCATTGGCGGGAAATATCAAACCAGACGATGTGCAGAAACATCATGGCGTAGAGAAGCCAGGTACAGACCTTGCCGTGCCAGTCCGCGCCGCAGACCTTGCCGGTCTTTTTGATGACGAAAAGGCTCATAATGCCGTTGCACACTTCCTTGAAGATGAGAAGCAGCAGCGGAACAAGCATCATCTGAAAGCGGGTCAGCAGACAAAACATCACCGACGCCTGGGTCAGCTTGTCCGCGATAGGGTCAAGGGCTTTTCCCAGATCCGTAACCATGTTGAAGCGGCGGGCAATAAAGCCGTCGATCGTGTCCGTCAGGCCGGACAGCACCAGCACTACGGCGGTAAGGACGTAGTTTTTCTGCGCACAGTACAGCCAGATGATCAGCGGGATCATGCACAGCCGCAAAAAGGACAGAAAATTTGGGATGGTAAAGATCTGTTTTCTCGTTATCTGCTTCATCGCTCAGTACCTCTCTCATTTTATGGGCAAAGTATAAATTCAAAATTGCAACTTAATCTCAACTGAACTTCAACAATCGTTGAGAAAGGTCAAAAGCACCGCGTCCGGCAGACCCCTTACCGGTCTGCCGGACGCAGTGCTTTATTAAAAATGCGGATTTAATCCTTATATTCAAACATCAGGTCGTACATGCTGACGGTGTCGCCGTCCTTGACGCCCATTTCCTCCATGCGCTGGAACACGCCGGATTCCCGGAGGACCCGGTCGAAATACATGCGGCTCTCATAATCGGAAAAGTTGATGGTGGCCACGAGGCGCTGGAGCCAGGGGCCTTCCACCACCCACATGTCGTCGAACTGGCGGATGTCCAGAGCCTCGGAGGTGTCGATCACCGGTTCGGGCGGCACATAGTCCGCCTCATAGCTGGCCACCGGCGGAAGCTCCGCCAGGCGGCGGGCGCACTCCTTGACCAGATCTCTGGTTCCCTCGTGGGTGACGGCGCTCATCTCGAAGAAGCTGTAGCCCAGCGCCTCCACATGCTCTTTCAGGCGCTGGATGTTCTCCCGGTCATCGCCCAGCAGGTCGCACTTGTTGGCCGCAACGATCTGGGGCCTCTCGGCCAGAGCCGGGTCATACTCGTGCAGCTCCGCGTTGATGGCGTCAAAATCCTCCACCGGGTCACGGCCCTCGCTGCCGGACACGTCCACCAGATGGATCAGCAGGCGGCAGCGGTCAATATGGCGGAGAAAATCATGTCCCAGGCCAGCGCCTTCAGACGCGCCCTCGATAATGCCGGGGATATCCGCCATGACGAAGGAGACGCCTTCATCCACATACACCACACCCAGGTTGGGAAACAGGGTGGTGAAGTGGTAATTGGCGATTTTGGGATGGGCCTTGCTGACCACGGAGAGCAAGGTAGATTTGCCCACGTTGGGAAAGCCCACCAGACCCACGTCTGCCAGAAGCTTCAGCTCCAGGGTGATGTCGTGGCTCTCCCCGGGCAGGCCGGGCTTGGCAAAGCGGGGCACCTGACGGGTAGGCGTGGCAAAGTGCATATTGCCCCAGCCGCCCCGGCCGCCTTTTGCCGCCACCCAGTTTTCCCCGGTGGACATATCGTGCATGATGGCCCCGGTCTCCGTATCCCGGATGATGGTGCCTCTGGGGACTTTAATATACAGGGACTCACCGTCCTTGCCGTAGCAGCGCTTGCCCTGGCCGGGCATACCGTTGCCCGCCACATATTTGCGCTTGTATCGAAAGTCCATCAGCGTGGACATATTGTCGTCAACAACGAAAACAATGTTTCCGCCGCGGCCGCCGTCGCCCCCGTCGGGGCCGCCTGCCGCCACATATTTTTCTCTGTGGAAGGCTACCGCACCGTCGCCGCCGTTGCCGGCCTTGATGGTGATCCGCGCCTTATCTACAAAAGAAGATGCCATTTCTGCCTCCCCTTCCTTCCATGGATAGAAAAAAGCCGGACAATTATGTCCGGCCTTTTGTCAACATTTACTGAGCGATTTCTTCGTAAACAGAGACCTTCTTGCGGTCCTTGCCCATGCGCTCGAACTTCACGGTGCCGTCCACGAGGGCGAACAGAGTGTCGTCCTTACCCTTACCAACATTGGTACCCGGGTGGATCTTGGTTCCGCGCTGTCTGACAAGGATGTTGCCGGCCAGAACAAACTGTCCGTCGGCTCTCTTGGCACCAAGACGCTTAGACTCGCTGTCGCGGCCGTTCTTGGTAGAACCCATACCTTTTTTATGTGCCATTTAGGTTACACCTCCATAAGTCAATATCAGTTGCGGAAATTATGCGTTGATGGTCTCGATCTGGACCTTGGTGTAGGGCTGTCTGTGGCCCTGAGTCCTGCGGTAGCCCTTTTTGGGCTTCATCTTGTAGACGCGGACCTTTGCGCCCTTGCCGTTCTTCACCACATTGGCGGAGACGGATGCGCCTTCGATCACAGGTGCGCCGAACTTTGCGGTCTCGCCGTCGATCACGGCCAGAACCTGGTCGAACTTGACGGACTCACCTGCTGCAACGTCAAGCTTTTCCACAAAGATAACGTCGCCCTCGGCAACGCGGTACTGCTTGCCGCCGGTCACGATGATAGCATGCTTCATTGATTTTTCCTCCCTCTTTACAGGTCTCGCTCTTGGGGCGGAGACAGTTCTCTCTTGTAAACCCCTTCAATGCGGCCTTGATAGGATACCACGACAAGCACGGCTTGTCAAGCGTTTTTGCGCATTTTCATGCTATTTTCTCTTTGTTTCCTGCGCGTCGCCGCAGCTTTGCCGGGCGTCCTCCACCACAAGGATAACCGCAAGGATCAAAACGAGAATAAGGAAAATCAAAAACGGGATCTTGAATACATCTCTGCTCAGAAAGTGCATTGCCGCATTCACTCTGTCCAGCACCCAAAGCACCATGAAGATGAGGGAAAGCACAATGCAGCTGTGCGCCAATACACGCTTTATCATATCAATCCTCCCCGATGGTCTCCGACACATAGATGATGTCGTAAACAGGTCTTTTATAGGGATAGCTCTGCAGCTGCCCCTGCCACACAAAACCGGATGACTGGCCGCCGTCAAGGTTGTACGCCGCCGTGCAGCCCAGATCGGCAAAAAGCTGAGAGAGCTCTTCAAGCGTCATTCCCCTCGACGATTCAATGCGCCCGTCCACCTGAACAAAGCAGTAATGTCCGGGCTCAAAATAACCGATAGCCGAACGGGGATTTGGACGCTGAACGTCGCTCTTGAATTCGGTCATGGCCTGACCGTTATCAAGAAGCATGGGGCCAAAGCTCCACACCTGCCATAGGCCCTTTTCGCTTTCGGCCTCAAGGTCAAAGTCCTCGTCGGCAAAGGTCGCCATCACGCCGTCGGTGTAGAGAACGCAGACATCAGCAAAGCGCGACTCTCTGTAGAGCACGCCGTTTCGAACGACGATGCCCTCGTATCTCCCGCCGTAGTGGTCGCCGGAAAGGGCCACAACAGCATTATAGAGAGAAGCTGTCTCACTTATCGGCGCACTGCGCGCGGAGTACACACCGTGGGAAAAACCGCCTCTCAGATACCGGATATCGGTGATGTATATATCGGCGACGTGATATATGATGCCGTCCTCTTCAATTCTGGAAAAGGTGACATTGATATTCTCGCTCATATACGCGTTTTCCGTTTGGACCACATCGCCGTCGGTAAACTTATCCGCGAACTTCTCCCGCCATGTCAGCGGGCGCTCCGGCTCTTCAGGCACAGGCCCGGCGTCCTCGCCGGTGACCGGCGCAGACGGCTCAGGCGCCGCAGGGGCCACAAGCTCCACCGGCTCAGTCTTGGGAGAGAAATCGAGCACATGGTGAAACAGAGCAAAGACATTCAGCCCTATGCCCACCAGCAGAATATCCAGGCAGAAAGAGCGTATCAGCTTCTTTTTCATTTCCTTCTCAGCTCTGGGGATAATATTTGGGGTCCAGATAGTAGAAGGAATAGGCGCCCTCGTCATAGCCGAACTGCTCCTTGAGAAGCTCGTAGCGCTCGTCATCGCGCCAGCCCTCCTCAGTGGGGTTCTCGGTGGTGGTGTTGATGACGCAGTTGGGCAGTTTTTCCCGGATGGTATCGATCTGGTCCTGGGGGATAGGCGTCATGCTGCCGATCCACAGGCGCTCCAGATTGGTCAGGCCATACAGCGGCGTAATATCCGTCACATTCTCCAGCCAGCAGATGTTCAGATGCTTCAGGTTGGTCAGCTCCGCCAGGGGCGACAGGTCAGACAGGAAGGTATTGAACACCTCCAGATACTCCAGCTTCTTGCAGGAGGCCAGGGGCGTGGCATCGCTCCAGTAATTGATGGCCAGCACAGCCACTTCCAGGTCCGGCATAGAGGCCACAAAGGAGATGTCGCCGATGATATTATGTCCAAGATCCAGGTATTTCACATCGGTGCAGTACTTCAGAGGAGCCACGTTTTCCGCCGTGAGCCACTCGCCCTTGACGGAGGCCAGGATCTTCTCCACATCCGTTCTCACGCTGTACTGGGAACCGAAATTGATCCGCCATACCACCTTGATGTTGGGGAATGCGTTCCGGATCTCTTCCATCTGCTCGTTGGAGAGGCCGCAGGTGTCCATGTCCAGATAGGTGCATTTATTCATGTAGGGCAGCACCGCCTTCACCGCTTCTCCGGCGTCTCCCAGCCAGGTGTGGTTCAGGTCGATGATCTCGTCGGCGGTGGAGAAGGTCTTGTCGTAAATGGTAAAGCTGAAATCATAGCTGACGTCCGGCCTTGCGCTCTGGAATTTTCCCACCTCCGTAAAACCGAGAGCCCCCGCGTTTTCCGACTCCCCGCCCAGATACACATAGCTCAGCGCCGGAAGCTTTTTGATCTGTTCCGCCGCCAGGTCCACATCGGCAGGGCTCATGGCTGAGAAGTCAAGCTCGGTAACGCCGCAGTCATAGGTCTGCCCGTTTACCGCCACGCTGTATTGAAGGGCAACTTCGGGAAAGGCTTCATTGAGCAGGGACAGTTCTTCCTCGCCGGGTTCCCTTGCGCCGAAGTCGATAAGCTCCAGACCGGTGAGATTCTCTGCCAAGGCGGCAAGTTCCTCCACGCTGCTTTCGGGATTCAGCGCTATGGATTTTGTGTTTTCGTCCACCTGAACGCCGTCGTAAAACACCGGTTCCGGCGTCTCTTCCGGCGGCATTTCCGTGCTGTTCTCAGTCGGGTCCGGAAGGTCGGACTGCCCGTTTCGATTCAGCGGCGGACTGATCAAAAAGAAGGCCGCAACAAGTATCCCTATTGCCAATACCGCCATAATCAGCTTCTTCATTTTTTCTCCTTCATTGCTTTTGTTTTTTTACTCTGTCGATAAGGAACATGATGTTAATGGACCAACCTTTGCTGAATTCAAGCTCGGCCGAAAGCTTGGTTGCCGCTTCCATGTCCTTCTTTTCCGACTCATCAAGGTATGTTTTAAGCGCATTATCAAAATAATCTTCATTTACTGATACGATTTCATTCCCTTCCCACACTCTGAGCAATTTGTTCTGCCGTTCAAGCCTTTCCCATTTTTTTACATAACTCAGGATTTCGTCACGGGACGCAGCGTATTCAAATTTCATGAGCGTCTCAGCTGGAAGCGCAAACAGGGCTTCTTCCGCAGACAAAAAACCGCCGACCCCTACATTCAATAGCTTTATTTCCGCCTCCGGCTTAATCTGAGACATCGCAGATAACGCATACAGCATACCGCAATACTCTGACGGATTATCCCCATACCATACGGTAATTTCATCCACACGTTCCAAGGCAGCTATCTGCGCATTGAACTCCACGCAAGGATTCTTCCCATGAAAATCAAGGATATATGGGACGCTGTATCTTTGCGATAAATCAGATATTTCTCCAATCGACAAATCCTCTTCCAACACGATAACCCTGATTTCCGGAAACATGCCGATAAGCTCGTTCCCCGCGGTTGAACTGAAACAAACATAAGCGGAATGTTCAGATGGGCAAAACATCCTGCATTCTTTTCTGATCTTTCCCTCTTTATCCGTATAGAAGTAATATTTTCTTTCCATCCGGAAATCCTTTTGTTCTTCCCGGAGCGTCATCCGACTGCCTCCACGCTCTCCGCGTCGATCAGGATAATACTGCCGTCCTCCCCGCTCTGGGAGATCAGAATGTGCTGTCGTGTACCGTCTGCCGTGGTGTAGCTGATCATCAGATCGGGCATTCCCTCGGAGATGAGGGTGACCAGCTGGATGGCGCAGTCGTTCATATAGCTGCAGGCCCAGTGGCTTGCCGTCTCAAAGAACTTGTGGCTGTAATCAGCGTACTCAACAGAGCTGATACTGACATCGTACACCGTGCCCACGGCTTTGAGGCAGAGCTCCAGCCCCTCGCTGTCCGCTGTCACCTTGTCAATGATCTCCACGCTGCCGGAGGGCACATCGCTCTGCAGGGATGCTTCAAAGCTGCCGTCCCCGCTCAAGCGCTCCGTGGGCAGCCACTTGGCGTCGATATAGTTCTCCAGCTCTTCATAGGGAACGGTGAAACGGATGATCCCCTCCGCGTAAGAAGCCAGTTCATAGACATCGGAGAACAGCACAAGGCCGTTTTCGTCAAAGTACCATGAGCCTTCACGGATCAGCATGGCCAGGGCGGAGGGCAGATCCTCGATCAGGTCAAGACTTGCATAGGTCTCGTCTTCCTTGGCCAGGGTAAGCATGTATTCCAGAACAAAATCAGAAAACGCGTCAACGTCGGAAGTGAGCTTATCCAGCGTCAGCAGTTCGCCGGTCTGGGCGTCGTACACATAGCCTGCGTCAAAGTAATTGCCGTGTGCGCCGCCGGTATAGGTCATGGTGGTGAACACCAGACTAACTGCGCTGCTGTCTGCGCGGGAAATTTTGACCGTTCTGTCGCTGGAAAATTCAAGACCGATCTCGGCCCCGGTGTCCACGGAATAGCTGTAATTGTCCAGAGCCATTTCCAGCATGGCGTTAAGGCCATCGCCTTCACCGGTGCCGGTATAATACAGCTCATCCAGCAGGGCGATGTGGTCGTTGATGACCGCCGCCGCGGCGTCATTGCCCTCAATATGGACTTGGGGCGTATCATAGGAGAAGGTCAGGATGCGCTGTTCCTCGTTATCCGGGGCGTTGTGGATTTCCGTATGATTCTTTATGCTTACGATCACCCGGTTTCCCAGCTCCACCGGTTCCGGGCTGGGTTCAGGGCTCTCCTCCGGTTCGGGTGTGGTCTCCGGCTCCTGGCTGGGCTCCACAGTGGGCAGAGGCGGAAGCTCCACCTGCTCCAGCTTTTCCAGCCCGTCGCAGGCGCACATGGTGGCCGCAAGAGCCAGAACAAGGATCAATGCCATTATCTTTTTCATTGTCTGTATCCTTTCATATGCTGTCATAGGGTACTTGCTTTGCAAGGGAAGAATTGGTATAGCGTTTATCCGCAGTCACTTCACGGATGATCTGAATTTCCGGCGGGAAAATGATCTCCTGCCCTTCGTTGTCCAGCTCGATCTCCATGATGGCCCTATCGTTCCAAAAGGGATAGACGTCGATCTCGAACATTTGTTCCCTGTACGTCAGGCAGTATCTGTCCTTATGGATAACGCCGCGGGCCGGGTCTGCGTCCTCCAGAAGGCGCGTATACTCCTCCTCGCTGATCTCCCGCTCCAGCTCTATTCTTTTCACGTCGCTGAGCCGGGTTTTCTGCGTGTGCGTATAGACGTAAGCCCCGTCCAGGCCCCGCTTTCTCACCCTTGCCGTATGACCGTCCCGGGTTTTGAGATAGGTCTGGGTGATCTCTGTTTTTTCGGCCCGGCTGTTCAGCAGATCCATGTCCGGGTACCGGATCAGATATTTCCGTTCTATCTCGTAAATGCTGTCTTTCATTTCGATCACCGCTTGAAAGTATAGCCTAAAGATATGAATAAATCAAGGCGCGCACAGCTGGTTTTATACACTTTTCAACAAATATATAATTGCGGTAAACGCATTTCGATGGTATAATGAGAATAGTTTAACACACCAAAAATTTTAACGAGGTGGAGTGAAATGGCAAAAAGACCAAATATTCTTAAACTTGCTAGCAAGATAAGCCTTGAAAGCCTGACCTATACCGGCATCACCTACAATGACCCGGAGTACAGGATCCTTGAACCCATCGTCAGCGACGACATGTGCGAGGTAATGATGCACATGCGTCTGGAGACCCCCAGAACGGTGGAGGATATCGCAAGGCGCGCGAAAAAGAGCGTGGATTTCACCCAAACGCAGCTTGACAAGCTCGTTACCTGCGGTGTGATCCGCACAAGACCTGTGGACGGCGCGCCGGGCTACTATTACCCCATCTGGGTCCCCGGTATCATGGAAGGTATTCTGACCAACCGTGAGCAGTGCGACAAATACCCCGATCTGGGCCGCTGCTTTGAAGAGTACACCCGCCGCCGTATAAGCGTTCTGGCTCCCGTCATGGCCCCCGGCATGTCCTTCATGCGGGTCATGCCCGTCATGAGCGCCATCGAGAATAACTCCCGCACAGCTTCCTACGATGAGATCTCCACGCTGATTGACAAAGCGGAGATCGTCTCTGTAGGCCCCTGCTCCTGCCGCCGTGCCCGCCGCCTGATGGGTGAGGGCTGCGGCCACCTGGAAGAGGATATGTGCATGTACCTCAACGAAAACGCCCGCACTTACATAAAGACCGGCGCACACCGTGAGGTCAGCAAGGAGGAGGCTTATCAGATCCTCAAGCGGGCCGAGGACAACGGCCTTGTCCATGAGATCAACCAGGCCCCCGGCTTTGAGGACGCCAGCGCCATCTGCAACTGCTGCGGCTGCTCCTGCTTTGCCCTGCGCATCGGCGAGTACTTCCGCAAGCCCGACAGCCTGCGTTCAAACTATGTTGCCAGAGTCGATAAGCAAAACTGCGTGGCCTGCGGCCAGTGCGTGGAAAACTGCCAGATGAACGCCCTGAAGCTGGGTCAGAAGCTCTGCTCCACCGAGCCTGTTGTGGGCGATGTGAGCACCGTCGAGTACCGGAACAGCATGTGGAAAAAGTCCGACTACAACGTGGACTACCGCACCAACCGCACCGACGTGGTTTCCACCGGCACCGCCCCCTGCAAGTCCCAGTGCCCCGCCCACATTCCTGTTCAGGGCTATATCAAGCTGGCCTCCCAGGGCCGGTACACCGAAGCTCTGGAGCTGATCAAGAAGGAGAACCCCTTCCCCGCCGTCTGCGGCCGTATCTGCAACAAGGCCTGCGAGGACGCCTGCACCCGCGGCAGCATCGACTCCCCCATCGCTATCGACGACATCAAGAAGTTCATCGCCGAAAAGGATCTGGAGGCCGGCACCCGCTATGTGCCCAAAATGCTCAACCAGACCGGCAAGCCCTATCCCGAAAAGATCGCCGTCATCGGCGCCGGCCCAGCGGGTCTGAGCTGCGCCTACTATCTGGCCGTCAAGGGCTATCCCGTGACCGTTTTTGAAAAGGAAAAGCTGCTGGGCGGTATGATGACCCTGGGCATCCCCAGCTTCCGTTTGGACCGTGATGTGGTCAATGCCGAGATCGACATTCTCCGCGAGCTGGGCGTCGAGTTCAAAACCGGCGTTCAGGTGGGCAAGGACGTCACCATTCAACAGCTCCGTCAGGAGGGCTTCAAGGCCTTTTACCTGGGCATCGGCGCATCCAAGGGTATGGCCGTGGGCTGCAAGGGCGACGATCTGCCCGGCGTGTTTACCGGCATCGACTTTTTGAAGGCCGTGAACCTGGGCGAGAAGCCCGGGATCGGCAATGATGTGGCCGTCATCGGCGGCGGCAATGTGGCCATCGACGTGGCCCGCACCGCTGTCCGTCTGGGCGCGGAGAACGTGACCATCGTCTACCGCCGGGGCCGTGACGAAATGCCCGCAGCCGACGATGAGATCGCCGAGGCGGAGGAAGAGGGCGTCAAGTTCATGTTCCTGGCCTCCCCCGTGGAGATCTGCGGCAAGGGCAAGGCCCAGGAGCTGAAGGTGGAGCTTATGGAGCTGGGCGAGGCCGACGCAAAGGGCCGCCGCAAGCCCGTGGGCACCGGCAAGTTCCAGACCGTTCCCGTCAGCAGCGTGATTTCCGCCATCGGCCAGCTTGTGGATATGGGCGGCATCGACGAGGGGACCAATATGCAGTTTAGCCGCAAGGGCACCGTGTATGTGGATTCTCTCAGCTACCAGACCGGCGAGCCTGACATCTTCGCGGGCGGCGACGTGGTGACCGGACCCAAGTTTGCCATCGACGCCATTGCCGCCGGTAAGGAGGGCGCCATCTCCATCCACCGCTTTGTCCATCCGGGCCAGCGTCTGGACTTCGGCCGCGACCGCCGGGATTACAAGGCCCTGGACGTCTCCACCGCCGCCGTCTCCATCGAATCCTTCGACACTGCTCCCCGGCAGAAGGCCGCCGGCGGCGCTGCCGCTGAGGCGAAAAAGACCTTCAAGGATCTGCGCGGCGTATTCACCGAGGAGCAGCTGAAGAAAGAGACCGAGCGCTGCCTTGGCTGCGGCGCGGTAATTGTGGATGAATACATGTGCGTAGGCTGCGGCATCTGCACCACCAAGTGCAAGTTTGACGCCATCCACCTGGAGAAGATCAGCGACAATGTGGGCACCCCCTATTTCCAGACCCTTGCCCGTATCGCCGGCAACGTGCCCGTACGTCTGGGCACCGTCGCCGCAAAGAAGATCGGCTTCGGAAAGTAAGTGAGCGCCCATGCATGAGATTGGCGTAGTACGGCAGATGTGCAAGACCGTCATGGACTTTGCCGCCGAAAACAATATTCAAAGCATCAGCGAGATCGTTGTGGAGATCGGGGAATTGTCCCTGATCATCCCCAAGTATGTTGAGGATGTGTACCCTCTGGTCACAGAGGGCACCATGCTCAGCGATACAAAGCTCATCATGGAGACCGTTCCCGGTCTGGCCGAGTGCGACGACTGTGACGAGATCTTCAATGTGGTGGAGCATGAGGGCTACTGTCCCAACTGCGGCAGCTTTGACAAGACGATCCTGTCCGGCAAGGATTTCACCATCAAGGAGATCCACCTGCCGGAAGAAAATCAGCAATAAAAACCATAGCCGCAAGTCATCAAACAATGGCTTGCGGCTATTTTTTATTTATGTCTATTGCCGGTTAATCGAAAACCTTTCTCTTTTTTATACTACTACAGGCAAATGCACCGAACATATTCTGTATCTCTTTATACACTGAGTCTGGTGAGTCCGGATGACATTTGACACTATTGAGTTCTTTCATCAGACTAATAATATGAAGTTCCTGTGGACGAAGGATGTATTTAATACTCTTAGTGTCCATAGTATCTCTGATCATCTTTATCAAAAACTATATATGCTTACCCCTGGTTAAGACTTAAGCAACAGTTCAAAATCAAAGCTATAAATGGTATCCTTCATGTCACAAATTAATTGTTCAACGTTGTCTTTTGTAACTTGGTTGCGTCCTTCTGAGATATATTGCGTTGTGAGATTATTTATCCAGGGTCCGTAGTGCGAATAATCTTTATAGTTATTCAGATTAGTAATAATTTCTTTTTCACCTTGAAAAAAGAATATCTGCACATTCTCATATTCAAGCAGGTGTTTCAGGGCATATTTTACACCATCCATTGTGGATTCAAATGTTCCATTGCGGATTTCTGCATCCCAATAAAGTACACTGAACGGAGGCATGAAGAACACAAATTGCGTTTCCGGGTGTGTCTGAATCAATATCTCTATATTGCAGAGGTTTGCATCAACTTTTTCTGGTAGGGCAGAATTATAAAAGCCGCAAATACTTGCTGATTTTTCTGGACGAGAATAGCCAGCCAGAGTCGCTTCCGCGCCGAAGGTTCCGGTCAGCGTTTCACCACGCCTTTCAGCTGATCGCATCTCACCCCGAAGCGTCCCCAGAATATTATTCATTCCATAGTGATAAAATATATCCAGGTTCAGCAAATAAGATAAGTCTTCCCTGTGGTCCATGCGATAAAGATAATCTGGCAGTGGATATCGTGGTTCTGTTGCGCTACCAAATATCTGGAACTCATCCAGCTCCCAGAAAACCGTCTTAATTTCATTGCCACTGGCAAAACAGACATCCAGAATGGTTTTCATGTTATAGGTCGTTCCGCCGGAGTAAGGAAGGCGGACCATCTTGCATCCGAATAATTCATCGCATAGATCTACATCAGTATTTTCTATCATGGATGTGCCGACCATGACAGCATCATAAGTATAGTGCATTGCAATTCCCGGATTTGAATACATTTCGCCGTATTCATAGTATGTAAAAGTATCGTTTTCTGTGCCGTAATGGAGTAAGGGATCCATCCAGTACATGATTCCGGCAAATACAGTCAGTGACAAAACGATTACCAATAGCATTGTGATTGTCCATTTCTTTGATTTCATCACGTTTCTCCCTTAGAAATTAGAATACAGAAAGGTGCTCACGCCGGAAACAGAAAGGATACTCAGTATAAGCAGGAAATATGTCTGAACCCACACTCCTGCACAAGGCTTGAAGGTTTTCAGCCACTCGGTGCTGTTTTTCACCAATAGGACCGTAAGCAACGCCCCAGCACAGGCAAAAACAGATACGACTGGCAACCCTAATATTCTGTTTGCAATGCTAATCAAGGTCGGTTGTAACAGCGTTTCCGTTAACTCGGCATTGATGGCAAAACTCCATCCACCCACAAAGACCTGCTTTAGCATCGCCATAGCATCGGTAACACTTCCCGCACGGAAAAACACCCAGGTTATGTTGATAAAAGCAAAGGTTAAGATCCAGCGAATCACCTTGGGAAGCTTTTCATACCCGCTTTTCGTAATCCGCTCAAGCGCCATTGCGATACCATGCATCAGTCCCCACAGTATGAACGTATAACCTGCGCCGTGCCATAATCCACTAACCAAAAACACAATCAGAATATTCAGATATCCTCTGATCTTTCCCTTGCGGCTGCCGCCCAGTGGAATGTAGATATACCTGGTGAGAAAGTTTGTCAGTGTGATATGCCATCGTTTCCAGAAATCAGAAATACTCAGAGCTTTATAGGGAGAGTTGAAATTTTGCGGAAGCTCAATATTGAACATCAGGCCGATGCCCACGGCCATATCACAATAGCCAGAAAAGTCAAAGTAAATCTGGAATGTGTAGCCCAGAACAGCCAGCATGGCTTCAAACGAGTTCAATGAAGAAATGTGGCCGAAACCATAGTCCACAATTTTGCCAAAGTTGTCCGCCACCAAAACTTTTTTTGCCAGACCGATTGCAAACAAAGAAAGCCCTTTTGCGACGTTATCCCAATTCAACACTTTCCTGCCCAAATCAGAAAACTGCGGGATCAATTCCTTTTGCTGTGCAATCGGTCCCTGAACCAGTTTGGGGAAGAAAGCTACATAGAGCAGATACTCCCCGAAACCGCAGGGCATAGCTTCACCTTTATAAATATCTGCCAAATATGCAATCTGTTGGAACGTATAGAAGCTCAACCCAACGGGCAGGAAAGCACGAACCAGCGGTATATCAGCTCCGAAAAAACCATTGATACCATCAACCAGGAAATTGGCGTATTTGAAATATCCCAGAATTCCGATATCGAAGATAAGTCCAACAATCAGCCATACTTTTTGGACCTCTCTTTGTTTGTGGGATATTTGATGGCCAAGCCAATAGTTTGCCGCAACGCTGAGGAGCAAAATTGCTGCGCTCTGTATGTTGGAAACGGCTACAAAAAGAATGGACGCAGCTGCCAATACGGCAATTCCCAAGCGCCCTTTCCTGACTCTGCAGGCCAGGAAGTAAATCACTAATGTAATCGGCAGAAACGCCAAAATAAATTCATAGGAGTTAAAAAGCACTTTTGTTTCCCCCGTTTTCAGAAAATAACTTACTTTAAAGTTTTTCTTCATTTTTGCGAATGTCACTGCCCCAAACGTTATTTTTCATGCGGATACAGGTCCTATAGTGTGTTATTTGCAGACCGAAGGATGGGTGACTGACTTCTGTTCAATAATCCAAAAAGGGTATTAATCCCATTGATAAATACATTGGACTAATAAATTGGAAGCCAGGTACATAGGGAGAGACTGCAAAAATAGGTGCAAACTTACATAAAAAGCTCTTTAATTGTATCACGATTATTCAAAAAAGTACAGTCATCAGCCAACATGGAAGAGGCTGTCGCAGAAAAAATTCTGCGGCAGCCTCTTCACATGGGGAAAATTGGTTATTAGACAGGTTAACAGATTACCAACACTAAGACGCGTGTACGCCTCCGGTTAATTCATTTTCAGCTGTCCGCCTGGATCGTCTGCTCGGCGGGATAATACACGCCGCCGGGTTCCGGGACGGCCATGAATTTTGTGCAGAACAAGATGGACAGCGTCAGCAGCGCCGCAATGCAGATGGCCAGAATATCGTCAAGCTTGATCATAAAACCCCTCATTCTTTTCTGTCTTTTGTCTCTCTATCTATAAAGACGCCGAAAAGGGGTGAAACGTCTCACGCTTTTTGACTTTCATTGTTTTGCACAATTTTGCAAGCAAAAAATTGTGTAAAACGCGAACAATTATTTTCCTATGTTCTTATTCAGTCTGGCCCTCAGCTCGATGAGTTGTCCGGCGATGGAGATGGCGATCTCCTCCGGCGTCTCCGCCTTGATGTCCAGGCCGATGGGCGAGGTGATCCGGGCAAAGTCCTCGTCCGCAAAGCCGTACTCCTCTCTCAGCTTCTGATAAACGCCCGCTTTTTTGTGGGCGCTGCCGATCACGCCGATATAGCAGGCAGGGGTACGGAGGATCTGGGCCTGGATCACGGCGTCAAAGGCGTGGCCCCGGGTCATGATGCAGACGTAGTCCTGGTCCGTCACGGTAATATACCGGTCCACATGTTCAAAGTCGATGAGCTTTACCTCATCCGCCGTGGGAAACAGGTCCTTGGAAGCAAACTCCGGCCTGTCGTCCATGGCCACACAGCGAAAGCCCACATGGCTCAGCACCGGCACCAGCTCCTGGGCCACATGGCCGCAGCCGAAAACATAGACCCGGGAGGCCGAGCAGATCTGTTCGGCATAGTATTCCTCACCGTCTTTTTCCATGTGGGCCGGGTGGTGGCCCAGACTGTCCTCCAGCCAGGCCGGCGCGTCAAGGCCGTAAAAGCCCTCTGTCCGGGTGTACACGCCCAGCTTGCCGCCGTTGGAGATATGGGAGATGAGCCACATATCCTCCCCTTTGGCAAACAGCTCCTCCGCTTTTTCCGCAAGAGCGATCAGGCCCTCGTCCCCGCCGGGCAGGAAGCAGAAGAACACCTTCACCGCGCCGCCGCAGATCATTCCCAGATTCTGCACATCGTCCCGGGTCAGGCTGAAATCGTGGAGTCCGGAGGACTTATCCTTCAGCACCTGGGCCGCGATGTGTTCCGAGCGGTACTCCACCGCGCCGCCGCCGATGGTCCCGCAGATGCGCCCCTGAGCGCCCACAAGCATTCTGGCTCCCGCGCCTCTGGGCGTCGCGCCGGAGGAGGCGATCACCGTGACCAGCACCAGGTCCTCCCCCGCTTTGAGCTTTTCCGCCATAATTCTGAACATGTTTCTCATACGATCAGTTCCTTTCCGCATAAGTAAACGCTGAATAAATCGCCTACGGCGTCTCGCGGCAAATTTGCGCCCTGATTTTGTCACTTTTTCTTGCAATACACAAAGTATTCCTGCAAAAAAGTGCCTTCATCAGAACACAAATTTTCTCGCGATCCGTTCTTGCCGATTTAATCATCGTTTACATAAGCTATTTATCCCGTTTTTTATGGTTTTGGCTGTATCATATCGCCGTCTGTTAGCCTTGATTGCTTCCTCATTCCGGCATTTTGCCAGACTGGCGGAAAAACGCTCCTCCAGAGTGACGGTTTGGCTGCCCTGCACCAGCTTGTCCGCCATATAGACCAGCGCGGCCTCGTTGATCTCCGTGGAATCCGGGTCGTGATGCTGCCGGATCACATTGGCCGCCTCTTCATAGCCCAGCTCACTGAGCCAGGCGGCCCCCGTCCCCGGATGGTCGGGGCAGGCCCGGGCAATATCATGCAGCAGTGCTGCCGAGCGCACAAGACTGCCGTTGAAGCCGCAGCCGGCCCGGTTCAGTTCTTCGCACAGCCACACAGCCTGATCCGCCACCGCAAAGCAGTGGGCCTTCAGCCTGTCGTCGGCCCCGGCCGCGTCCAGCAGCTTCTCACACAGCGCGTCATCCAGCGCCGGGTGGGGCAGGACGCCCTCCTGAATAACATGGAAGTTTCCGTCAAAGTCCAGCACCGAATAAGAGCCGCAGGGCAGCTTTATCCCCCGGCAGCGGTCCGCCGGGATCCCCTTGGCCAGACAGAGAAGAGACTGATTGACCGTGATGTGCGCCACGATAACGATATCCCCTTCGCTCCGATCCAGACAGGTTCGGACAGCCCCTTCAAAGCGCTTCTGCCCCTCAAAAACATCCTCCGCCCCGGGTATGGGGATATTGGGGTCAAGCCCACGGGCGGCATACAGCTCCGGCCAGCGCTCTTTTACCTCGTCAAAGCGCAGGCCGTCCCAGTCCCCCGCGCTCATTTCCGCAAGTCCTTCCACAACTACCGGCTCCGGGCAAAGAAATTGCGCCGTCTCCCGGCTCCGGGACAAGGGGCTGCAAAAAACAGCACTGGCGTTTTTTATCTCAGGAACGGTGCCCAGCAGCACCGCCTGGAGCTTTCCCAGGGTACTGAGCTTTACATCCGTCCGGCCGATATACCGGCGTTCACCCTGGGGAATGTCCGGCTTACCGTGGCGGACAAGAAATATCCTTCTCATCAAAATTCACCGCTGAAATATTTTTCGTACAAAACGTTTGCGCTGCCGCGGACCTCCTCCTGAAAGGCTTCAAAACGGGTCAGAAGCCGGTGTCCTTTCTCCGTCAGGCGGCTCTGCCCTCCCCCGGCTCCCCCCTGACTGCGCTCCACAAGAGAGCAGCCCAGCTGGGATTCCAAGGTGCGGATAATGTTCCAGCCGCTGGAATAGGAGATCTGCATGCGCTGGCAGGCGGTTCGGACAGAGGCGGTTTCATCCACAAGGGTCAGCAGCATGGCGATCTTACTGTCAAAAAAGGGCATTTCCTTTGCCAGAGAGACGTTTACCACCGGCCGGATCAACTGTTTGTTGTGGTACTGGAGCAGGGCTTTATAATCGTCCGGCGTGTCCGCGTCGTGAAGCACGCCCTGGTCCGATACTTCGACCTGGGTCATCTCCACACCGCAGCGGGATATGGCCCCCTGCAGGCCCCGCTCGCCGGAGTCGGCAAGGATCTTTTCGATAATGGCGGAGGAGATCAGAATAGGGTGCCCTGTCTTTCCGTCACAGACCGGGCAGGCCAGCTCCGCGCCGGAATTTAAGAGCGTAGTCACCGTGTTTGCCGTAAACAAAGGAATATCCACCGGCGTAAAAAGGACCTTATCGCACTTGTCCCGCATATATTCCAGGCCGATCTTCGCCGAGTCGAACATCTGGGTGGTCTCATAGTTTTCATTGCGCAGAAAGATCACGCCGTTGTTGGCCAGATGGCGCTCCAACGTCAGGGCATTGTACCCCGTCACCATGACGATTTTCGTCACATCCGCCTGATGAAAAGTGGCGATGATCCGCTGGGCAATAGAGATCGAACCGATATTCAGCATGGGCTTGAAGTCGCCCATTCGCGAGGACATCCCCGCCGCAACGATCACAGCTCCGATATTCATGTTCAAGCTCCTCCAAATTTTTTATATAGTATAACTGATTTCTCCGTTTTTGTAAATCACCACAAAAACATTGTTATTGTAACAACGTTAAAAAGCTGATTTTATGCATAAACGCCAAAAAATGAATATTGATTTCTGCGACTTACTTTTGTATACAAGTTGACCAAAAAATCCGGCGGGCGGTAGAATGGAATTGACAAATCAGCTGTTTTTAAAGGAGGTCAAATGGACGAAGAATTATTTGAAATCACTGCGGACGTGGTAACCGTGGAGATCACCGACAAAAAGACCGGCCAGGTCTTCCGCCGGGAGCTTCCCATTGACTACTACGAAAACGCGAACTGCCTCAGGCTGCGGGGCGAAAATCTCAGCGGCGGGATGTCCGAGCTGGTTTTTTATACCGGCAGGGGCCTTGAACGGCTCAAGGATCTGACCGGGCTGGGACCGAACCACGACGGCTGCGGCAGCCACAAGTAAGTTGGAAGGTACTGAGAAAAACATTAGTTTCAGGAGGTAAGGTATGATAAAGAAAACACTTGTCATCAACGGCGTGAAGCGCAATCTGGTATTGGAGGGCACCGAAACCCTGGCCCAGGTGCTGCGCGATCGCCTGCTGCTCACCGGCTGCAAGATCGGCTGCGGCGAAGGCCACTGCGGCGCATGCAACGTCATTATGGACGGCAAGGTGACCAAGGCCTGCATCACCAAGATGAGCAGAGTCAGAGACAATGCCGAGATCACCACCATCGAGGGCATTGGCACCATCGGCGACATGCACCCCCTGCAGGTGGCCTGGATGGCTCACGGCTGCGCCCAGTGCGGCTTCTGCACCCCCGGCTTCATCATCAGCGCAAAGGTGCTGCTGGAGCAGAACCCCAACCCCACCCGCGAGGAAGTGCGCGACTGGTTCAACAAGACCCGCAACCTGTGCCGCTGCACCGGCTATAAGCCCCTGGTCGACGCCGTTATGGACGCCGCCGCGGTTCTGCGCGGCGAGAAGACCAAGGAGGACCTGGTCTTCCAGCCCACCGGCGACAGCATCAAGGGCACCAAGTACATCCGTCCCTCCGCTGCCCAGAAGGTCACCGGTACCTGGGACTTCGGCGCTGACGACGCGCTGAAGATGCCCGAGGACACCCTGCGTCTGGCCCTGACCCAGGCCAAGGTCTCCCACGCCAACATCAAGAGCATCGACACCGCCGAGGCCGAGAAGATGCCCGGCGTATTCAAAGTCATCACCTATAAGGACATTCTGGCCGTTGGCGGCACCAACAAGATCAACGGTCTGGTCATGCTGCCCAAGCACAACAAGACCGACGGCTTTGAGCGCCCGGTGCTGTGCAGCGATAAGATCTTCCAGTTCGGCGACGCCATCGCCATTGTGGCCGCCGACACCGAAGAGCACGCCCGCGCCGCTGCCGACGCGGTGAAGGTAGAGATCGAAGAGCTGCCCGCCTACATGAGTGCCCCGGACGCCATGGCTGAGGACGCCATTGAGATCCATCCCGGCACCCCCAACGTCTTCTTCGAGACCAACTGCATCAAGGGACCTGACTTCGATTGGGACAGCATTCCCGATTCCCAGCAGGTGGAGATCGAGAGCTACTGCTCCCGTCAGCCCCATCTGCATCTGGAGCCCGACTGCGGCTATGGCTACATCGACGAGGACGGCATGGTGACCGTCCACTCCAAGTCCATCGGTATCCATCTGCACATGCCCATGATCGCAGGCGGTATCGGCGTTCCCATGGAGAAGCTGCGCATTGTCCAGAACCACGCCGGCGGCACCTTCGGCTACAAGTTCTCCCCCACCAACGAGGCCCTGATCGGCGCTGCTGCAATTATCTGCCAGCGTCCCGTCTCCCTGGTGTTCAACCAGTTCCAGAACATCACCTACACCGGCAAGCGCTCCCCCGCCTTCATGCACATCAAGCTGGCAGCGGACGAGAAGGGCAAGCTCCTTGCACTGTGGGGCGATAACTACGTTGACCACGGCCCCTACTCCGAGTTCGGCGACCTGCTGACCATGCGTCTGAGCCAGTTCACCGGCGCAGGCTACGGCATCAACTCCATCCGCAACAAGAGCCAGACCGTGTTCACCAACCACGCCTGGGGCTCCGCCTTCCGTGCATACGGCTCTCCCCAGTCCTTCATGGGCTCTGAGATCGCCATTGACTGTCTGGCCGCCAAGATGGGCATTGATCCCTTCGAGATGCGCGCCATGAACTGCTACAAGGAGGCTGAGGGCACCACCATCCCCACCGGCTATCCCCCCGAGGTCTACTGCGAGGAAGCCCTGTTTGACAAGGCCCGTCCTCTGTACGAGGCCGGCAAGAAGAGAGTGGCCGAAAAGAACGCCGCCTCCGACGGCAGATATAAGTACGGCATCGGCGTTTCTCTGGGCGTATACGGCTGCGGCCTGGACGGCGTTGACGCCTCTACCGCCATTGCTGAGCTGAACCCCGACGGCACCGTCACCATGTACGCTGCCTGGGAGGATCACGGCCAGGGCGCCGATATGGGTGTTGTGGTCTCCGCCCACGAGACTCTGCGTCAGGCCGGCATCCGTCCCGACCAGATCCGCCTTGTGATGAACGACACCAAGTACACCCCCAACGCAGGTCCCGCCGGCGGCTCCCGCTCTCAGGTCATGACCGGCAACGCCTGCCGTCTGGCCGCTGAGAACCTGGTGGCAGCCATGAAGAAAGAGGACGGCACTTACCGGACTTACGACGAAATGAAGGCCGAGGGCCTTGAAACCAAGTACGAGGGCAACTGGGTAACCACCTTCTGCGCGGATCATCCCATTGACCAGGATACCGCCCAGGGCGATCCCTTTGCCACCTACATGTACACCATCTTCCTGCCCGAGGTCCGTGTGGACACCCAGACCGGCAAGGTCAAGGTGGAGAAGTTCACCTGTGTTGCCGACGTGGGCACCATTATGAACAGGCTTCTGGTGGAAGGCAACTTCTACGGCGGCCTTGTCCAGGGCATCGGCCTGGCCCTCAGCGAGGACTTTGAGGACCTGAGCAAGCACACCAGCCTGCTCAAGTGCGGCATCCCCTACCCCAACGATGCTCCCGATGACATCGAGCTGCACTTCAACGAGACCTACCGTCCCAACGGCCCCTACGGTGCTGCCGGCTGCGGCGAGGCCCCGCTGGATGCGCCTCACCCGGCCATCCTGAACGCCATCTACAATGCCACCGGCGCACGCATCACCCGCATCCCCGCCCGTCCCGACAAGGTGCTGGCCGCCCTGAAGGAACTGGAGAAGTAATTTACAGACCTTTGATTCCATGATACAATAGAGAGGCTTACTTAAGCCTCTCTATTGAACTATTTGCCTCAGAGGAGGTATAAAAATGGCACAAATCAATGAACGGGGCTCCACCCATGTATACCACGTCAACCGCCTGTCCAAGGACATGATGGACGAGATGATCAGCCGCTGTATCTACGAGCAGCCGGCCTACTGCAACGCCGCCTGTCCGCTGAAGCTGGATACCAAAGCCATGCTGAAGGCCGTGGCGGAGGGCGATTATAAAAAGGCCCTTTCGCTGTACGAAAAGGCCAGCCCCTTTGTCCACATTCTGTCCTCCGGCTGCGATGCGCCCTGCGAGGCAAAATGCAAGCTCTGTGAGCGTGGAGAGGGCGTTGCCATAAAGGACATCGAAAAGGCCGTGGCGCAATACGGCGTCCGCAGTAAAAGCGGCGGCGTTTTTCGCATGAAAAAGAAAAAGACCGTGGCCCTGTTCGGCTCTGGGCTGTTCTGCCTGTTTCTCGCCGGCGAGCTGGAGAGAAAAGCCTATCCCATCACGGTTTTCTGCGAGGAAGCGGATCTGGAGTCCTTCCTGGCCGCTGAAACCGGCTTTTTAAGTCCGGAGGCCTTTGCCGCGGAGCTGAGCCGCCTGAAGGGTATGGATATTCAATTTTCCTTTGGGAGCAAACTGGACAGGGAGTTTTTCCTGGAAAAGCGTCCCGGCTTTGATGTGGTCTGTGCCTCAAAGGCCGCGGCACTGCGGTTCTTCCCGGAGGCGGTCTGCGATGAGGCGCTGATGGTCTATCCGGAAGAGAAGCTGGTCATGGGGCTTGAAGGCCGTGTGCTGGACTGCGCCTTTGCCGCCAAAAGAGCCGCCCTCTCTGTGGACCGGCTGGCCCAGAAGCTGGACCCGGGCAACTCCCGGGGCGAGGAAGGAGCGACGGAGACCCGGCTCTATACCAGCCTTGAAGAGGTTCAGGACTCTGTGCGCGTCCCCTCCGGCCGTGAGGGCTACACCCGGGAACAGGCCGTGGAAGAGGCCCGGAGGTGCATACAGTGCCACTGTGACGAGTGCAAAAAGGGCTGTGCCTATCTGGAACACTATAAAAAATACCCCGCCCTGCTGGGCCGGGAGATCTTCAACAACACCCAGATCATCATGGGCGACCATCAGCTGAACAAGCCCATGAACTCCTGCTCCCTCTGCGGGCAGTGTAAGGTCACCTGCCCCAACGGCTTTGACATGGCAGAGGTCTGCCATCTGGCCCGGCAGAACATGGTCTCCACGGACAAGATGCCCCTGGCCCCCCATGAGTTTGCCCTGCTGGATATGCTCTTTTCCAATGACGAGGCCTTTCTCTGCCGCCCCCAGCCGGGCTTTGAACAATGCCGCTATGTGTTTTTCCCCGGCTGTCAGGCCGCGGCCATCGCGCCGGAGACGGTGAAAGCCGCCTATCTGGACCTATGCAGCCGTCTGGACGGGGGCGTTGCCCTTATGCTGGGCTGCTGCGGCGCCATATGCGACTGGGCCGGGCGTGTTGAGATGCTGGACACGGTGACAGAATTTATTGACCGGCAGCTGGCGGCTTTGGGAAACCCCATTGTTATTGCCGGATGCCCCAGCTGCAAAAAGCAGCTGTCCGCCCACGAGGGCTTAAAAATCAAGGGGATTTGGGATGTGCTGTGCGAGATCGGGCTTCCGGAGGGCGCACAGGGCCTTGACCGGCCCGCCGCGCTGCACGACTCCTGCGGCGCCCGGGGCGATCAGGAGACCCAGAAGGCCATACGGCGCATTGCCGGTCTGCTGGGCTGCCGGCTTGTGGAGACGCCCTATTCCGGCGACCGTTCCCCCTGCTGCGGCTACGGCGGGCTTACCGCCTATGCCAACCGGGAGTTGGCCAAGGAGATGACGGAGAAGTGCCTTGATCGCAGCGACGCGCCCTATATCAGCTACTGCATGGCCTGCCGCGACCGCTTTGCCCGGGAGGGCCGGGAGTCCCGGCACATTCTGGAGCTGGTATACGGCACCGACGCCGGCGCTCCGCCGGATATCAGTCAGAAACGCTATAACCGGCTCACACTGAAAAATGATCTGCTTTTCAATATCTGGGGCGAGGAGGCGTCAAACATGGAACCGGATTACAAGCTGGAATTTACCGGGGAAGCCCTGAAAATCATGGACGACCGGATGATTTTGAAGTCCGATGTGATCGGCGTGATGGATGAGCTGCGGCAGACGGGAGAGGCCATTTTTGACGCCGAGACCGGGCTGCTCATCGCCAGACGGCGTATCGGCAACGTGACCTTCTGGGTCAAATACACCGAGACGGAGGACGGCGGCTACCTTGTCCACCGGGCGTACAGCCACAGAATGAACATCGTGCTGAGGAAGTGAACACATGCAGGATAAAAATTACTATACCATCGACCCGGAGGGCAAGCTGAAGTGCATGAAATGCGGCGTGGCTCTGGAAAAAGGCAAGGCCAAATTCATGTATCTGGACAATGGCTTTCCCGTGGAGCTGCCCGTCTGCCCCCAGTGCGGCTTTGTCTATGTGCCGGAGGAGCTGGCCCTGGGCAAGGTGCTGTCCGTGGAAAAGGCGCTGGAGGACAAATGAAGGGCCATCCGGGCGGAGTGGCCCACAGCCTGCGGATGCTGGAGCTGAGCGGGCTGGAAAAGGGCGCGAAAATTCTGGATATGGGCGCAGGAAACGGAGAGACGGTGCTGCTTTTGCAAAGCCTGGGCTTTGCGGCCCAGGGGATCGACCTGGAGCCCGGGTCTGACGCCGTCAGGCAGGGCGATTTTCTACATTCCGGCTACGCCGACGGCTCCTTTGACGCCGTCTTGTCCCAATGCGCTTTTTTTGTCAGCGGCGACATCCCCGCCGCCCTGCGGGAGAGCCACAGAATATTGAAACCGGGCGGACTGCTGCTCCTTTCCGACGTGTGCTTTATAACCGGCGAGGAGCTGCGGCAGCTTGCGGAGCGCTGGGGCTTTGCTGTCCTTCATCAGGAGGATCTGACCGCCCTCTGGCGCGAATACTATATCGAAGCCCTGTGGGCAGGCACGGCGGACTGTGTCCCCTGCGGCAAAAAGTGTACTTATCAACTGCTGATTTGCAGAAAGGAGTAAACCATGGACCTTTTTGACAGAATCATGGAGCTGTCCCGATACGGCTATTTTTGTTCCCAGATCCTGGCCATCCTGATGCTTGAGACCACCGGAGAGGAAAACCCCGGTCTGGTGCGCGCCATGGGCGGGCTCAACGGCGGCGTGGGCTTTTCCGGCGGCTGCTGCGGCTGCATGACCGGCGGCGCCTGCGTCATCTCCTATTTCACCGGCAAGGGTGAGGACACCGGCATGGACGCCCCGGAGCACAAAAGCGCCATGGGCGAGTTCACCCGCTGGTTCAACGAGGAGATGCTGATCCAGTATGGCGGCACCGACTGCAATGAGATTACCCGGGGAAACCCCGCCAAGCGGGTGGAATACTGCCCCCAGATCATTGCGGCCACCTATGAAAAATGTATGGAAATTCTCAGTGAAAAGGGTCTGATCTGAATGCTCATCGGGAAAACCCAGAGCGTGTGTCCCCAGTGTCTCCGCCTGCTGGACGCGGAGAAGCACAGCGGGGACGACGGCTGTATATATATGACGAAAACCTGCCCGGAGCACGGGAAGTTCACTTCCCTGATCTGGGAGGGAGACCTGCGCAGTTATCTGCAATGGTCCAGCGAAAATACCAAAAATGAGGCCCCCGTTTTGCCAAAAATGACAGACAAGGGCTGCCCTTATGACTGCGGCCTGTGCGCAGAGCATCTGCGCAAGGGCTGCTGTATGCTTTTGGAGCTTACCAACCGCTGCAATCTGCGCTGCCCGGTCTGCTTTGCCTCCGCCGGGGAGCAGGCGCCCGCCGACCTGAGCATGGAAGAGATCGAAAAGCAGTACGATTTTCTCATGGCCCACGGCGGCCCCTTCAACATCCAGCTCTCCGGGGGCGAACCCACCGTCCGGGACGATCTGCCGGAGATCATCCGTCTGGGCCGGGAAAAAGGCTTCAGCTTCTTTCAGCTGAACACCAACGGCATCCGCCTTGCGGAGGAAGAGGATTACGCAGAAAAGCTGAAAGCCGCCGGGCTTGACACGGTCTTTCTCCAGTTTGACGGCCTGGACGATTCGGTTTACATAACACTTCGTGGAAAAGCCCTGCTGGCGGAAAAGCTGCGGGCCATGGAAAACTGCGCAAAAGCCGGGCTTGGCATCGTGCTGGTGCCGGTGATGGTGCCGGGGGTGAACGACATGCAGGTCGGAGATCTTCTGCGCTTTGCCCTTGAACACATGCCCTCTGTCCGGGGGATCCATTTTCAGCCCATCAGCTATTTCGGCCGCTGCGGCCTTGACCGGCCGGGAAGACCCATCACCATTCCCCGTATGCTGCGCCTGATTGAGGAGCAGACCGGCGGAGTGATGAAGGCGGCGGATTTCAGCGGCGGCGGAGCCGAGAACCCCTACTGCTCCTTCCACGCAAGCTACATGAAGCGAAAGGACGGCAGTCTGAAGCTGCTGCCCAAAAAGTCCGGCTCCTGTTGCTGCTGTACCGGCTCTGACGACTCCCGGGAGTTTGTGGCAAATCAGTGGAGCGGCAGCGGCAGCAAAGCGGAATTTGCCGCCGACGGCGAGATGACGGAGACCTCCGCCCTGGACGAATTTCTGGAACAGGCCAGGCTGAACACCTTTGCCGTGTCCGGCATGGTGTTTCAGGACGCCTATAATCTGGATCTGGAGCGGCTGAAGCGATGCTACATCTGCGAGGTGGACAGCCGTTACGGCCTGGTGCCCTTCTGCGCGTACAATCTGACTGACACGGAGGGAAGGTCCTTATACAGAAGATGAACAGAAGCAAGCTTGACGCCCTCATCATGGAACAAGAGGGCCTGAACAGCCTGAGCCGGGCTGACATTGAGGCGGTTCAACTGCAAAAACTGAATGATCTCCTTTCCCGCGAACAGCAGCGGCAGGGTTTTTATGGGGCGCTGCCCTCAAAGCTGGATAGCCTGGAGGAATTAAGGACCCTGCCCTTTACCACCGACGAAGATCTGGCTATGAACGCCCCTTCCCTGCTGCTCACCTCCCAGGCGGAGATCCAGCGGGTGCTGTCCGACGCCACCAGCGGCACCACCGGGACGGCGAAGCGGGTCTTTTACACCCTTGGAGACTGTGAAAACACCGTCCGCCTTTTCATGGCCGGGCTCAGCGAGCTGATTTTTCCCGGAAGCTGCACCATGATCTGTATGCCCTTCTCCGGGCCTTACGGTCTGGGGGAACTGATTGCCGAGGCGGTCACCCGTCTGGGCGCAAAGCCCCTGAAGCTGGGCGTGAGCCTGAACTACGGCGAACTGAGCGAAGTTATGGACCGGGAAAAGCCGGATACCTTTGTGGGGATGCCGGTACAGCTTCTCTCCCTGCTCCGCTTTTGCGGCAAGGGCAGTCTGCGCCGGGCGCTGATCAGCGGCGACGCCTGTCCCCTCTCCGTCACCCGGCGGGCCGAGGAGCTTTTGGGCACCCGGCTGTTTCCCCACTACGGGTCCAGGGAGATGGGCCTTGGGGGCGCTGTCACCTGCCCTGCCCATGAGGGGATGCACCTGCGGGAAAACCATGTCATCGCAGAGATCATCGACGAGGTGGGCCGTCCCCTGCCCCATGGCCAGTACGGCGAGCTGGTAATCACCACCATCGGCATGGAGGCCATGCCCCTCATCCGCTACCGCACTGGGGACTATACCCGGATTTTCCCGGAGCCCTGCCCCTGCGGCAGTGCGGCCATCCGGCTGGACACCCTGCGGAGAAAAGGCGTCAGCTCCGATATTCTCAACCTTGACGAGGAGATTTTTGATCTGCCCTTCGTGGTGGACTACCGGGCGGAGCTGTCCGGGGATACACTCTGCATTGAGGCCCTTTGTCTGGACGGCAGCGTGGAGGCCCTTGAAGATGCCGCCCTGCGGGCCATGCCGGGGAAAAAGGTGAAAATAAAAATGGGGCCCGCGTCAAAGGACGACAGGCCCATGGTTTTGGGAAAAAGGAAAATATTTTGAACAAGAAAATCTCCCTTCGGACGTCCGGAGGGAGATTTTATCGTTCGGTATGATTAATAACGTCCGAAAGTGCAGTTGGGGAAATGACAGCTCTTGCAGAGCTGGCACAGGCCGCCGTCGCCCAGGCGGACAAGATCCTCCTTGGTGAGCTTATCTCCGGCGAAGATCTGAGGCAGCAGCACATCGAATATGGTGGTAGGCAGACTGACCGCCGCGCCGGGGACGCCCAGAATGGCCACATCCCCCAGATAGGCCACCAGCGTCATGTTGCCCGGCTGAGAGGGCACACCGTGGCTCACGATGTCCGCGCCCAGCTTCCGGATGGCGGTGGGGGTCAGGTCGTCCGGGTCCACAGACATGCCGCCGGTGAAGATCAAAAAGTCCGCTCCCGCGTCCAGGTAGCCCTTTGCCGCGGCGACGATCATGTCCAGATCGTCATCGCAGATGGTGACGCCCAAAATCTCGCTGGGGTACTTCTGCAGCTTGGCCCGGACCACCGGCTCAAATTTGTCCTTGATCCTGCCGGTATAGATCTCGGACCCGGTGATGATAACGCCCACTTTCATAAATTTATAGGGACGCAGGTCCAGCAGACGGCGGCCCTTGCACAGCTCCTCGGCCCGGATGATCTGTTCCTCCTGGGTCACCAGCGGCACAATGCGCATGGAGGCCAGCCGCGCCCCCGCTTCTACCGGGTGGTGATCGGGCAGGGTGGAAATGGTCAAATCACCGATGGAGTTGACCTGGCGCAAAAGCTCCGTGTCCACGCGGAACATGCCCCGCTGATCCGCCATGAGCAGCACCTTGCCCTCGGAAGGCTCGGTATAGTGTGCGCCCTCTACTGGGGCCATAGCGGCCATGCGGCGGGCAGCGTCCTCCTCGTGGATCTCCCCCGCGTCAGCCTGCCAGATAAACACCGTGCGTTTGCCCAGATCCAGAAGCTTGGGAATATCCTCCTCCCGGATCACATGGCCCCGCTTGAACGCGGCGCCCTTGAAGCCGTCGCGCATCTCCGTGATATCGTGACAGAGGGTCATGCCGACAGCGTCTTCCACTTTAACCTTTTTCATATTTTTATGTCCTTTCGGATATTTTTATTCTGTTAACAGCAGCAGGCTTTCAGGCGGCAGAGTAACGCTGACCTTTTCCCCTTCCACGCTGTGCCACAGTTCCTTTTCCAACTCCCAGCCGATGAGCGACGCAGCTTCCGCCTGCTCCGGCAGGAGCATAGCCGTGTAGGAGAAAGGATTTTCGATCACGTCAGCCACACGGCAGACAAAGCTGTTGCGCCCGCCGTCGCCAAGGCGGATATCGTGCATCCGTATGCCCACGCTGCGGGCCTCTTTCGGGTCCTGGTCCGTCTCCAGGTCTATTCCCCAGTCCAGCGCCCTGATCCGCCGGTCGTCGATTTTTTCTATGCGGCTGATGTTTTTACAGCCGGTGAGGATCGCTCCGTTCACCGTGCCGGGCTGACGGAACACCTCATCCTTCAGGCCGAACCGGTCCACCTGGCCGTCTTTGATAATGGCGATCTTGTCCGACAGGCGGAACACCTCGTCCCGGTCGTGGGAGACAAGTACGACGGTCTTTCCGAAGTCCTGAATGACCTGGTGCAGCTCCCGCTCCAACCGGAAACGCAGATGGCTGTCCAGGGCGGAAAAAGGCTCGTCCAGCAGGAGGATATCCGGCTCAGAGACCAGAATGCGCGCCAGGGCCACTCTCTGCTGCTGACCGCCGGAGAGCTGGTAAGGCAGATGGTTTGACAGTTCCGACAGACCGAAGCTGTCCATAACGGCGGAAATGCAGCTTTTGCGCTTTTCCGGGTCCTTCTCCCGCTTTGCACCGGCCTGGATATTCTGCAGGACGGTCATGTTGGGAAACAGGGCGTAGTTTTGAAACATCAGTCCGGTCCGGCGCTTTTGGGGCGTCAGGTCTATCCCCTTTTCCGAATCGAATAGAGTACGGCCATCCACGACGATTTTTCCCCTGTCCGGGCGCTCGATCCCCGCAATGCACTTGAGGGAGAGACTTTTCCCGCAGCCGGACGCGCCCAGCAGGGCCAGCGTCTCGTTCTCCACCTCGATCTTTACCTTGAGCTTGAATGAGCCAAGGTTTTTTTCTATATCTGCATACAGTGACATATTACACCCCGGCTTTCCCTTTTCGCAAGCCTCTTCCCGACTTTTTCTCCAGCATATTTACCGCCAGCAGCACCACAAAGGAGATGGCCAGGTTCACCATCACCCATTTGAAGGCCAGCGCGTCGTCATTGGTCCGCCAGAGCTGGTACACGGTGGTGGATATGGTGGCGGTCTTTCCGGGCGTATAGCCGGCGATCATGCTGGTGGCGCCATACTCGCCCAGGGCTCTTGCGAAGGCGAGGACCGTACCCGCCAGGATCCCCTGACGGCAGTAGGGCATTCTGATGCGCCAGAAAATATAAGTATTGGAAAGTCCGATGGACTTTGCCGACCAGGCCAGGGTCTCGTCAAAGGATTCAAAAGCGCCCCGGGCCGTCCTGTACATCAGGGGGAAGATCACCACGGTGGTGGCAAAGATGGCAGACCACCAGGTCATGGTGAGCTTGATGCCGAAAGCGGAGAGAAACCAGGCGCCGATAATGCGCTTTGGTCCCAGCACCCGCAGCAGCAGGTAGCCCACCACAGTGGGCGGCAGCACCAGCGGCAGCGTGAGAATAACATCAAGTAAGCCCTTGATCATCCTTGGGGCCTTGGCAATATAGTAGGCGGCAAATATGCCCAGAAAAAAGATAATGACCGTGCTGATGCCTGCGATCCGCAGGGAGTTTAGCAGCGGAAACCAATCCATAAATCATCTCATCCTTTTATAAAACAGGCGGGCGAAAGCCCGCCTGTTCGATTATTTTTCCTTAGGCAACGGGAGTAAATCCAACTGCTTCAAACACAGCATCAGCAGCATCGCTCTTGAGGAAGTCAAGGAAGACCTGGGCTGCGTCGGGGTTCTTGGAAACATTCAGTACGGCGGCGGGATAGATGACCTGTCCGCACATCTCAGCGGTGGCGGTGTCCACAACCGTCAGGCCGGCGGAGGCCGCGTCGGTGGCGTAGATGATGCCGCAGTCCACAGTAGCCTCAGATACCTGGGTGGTTACTTCCTTCACGTTGGAGCCGTAGGTGATGGAGCCTGCCTGGGCAAGCTGCTCCTCATCCAGGCCAAAGAAAGCCAGGATCTTCTGGGTGTACTGGCCCACAGGAACGTCGGCGTTTCCCATGGCCAGCATGATGCTGCCAGCTTCCAGTCCGGCCTTCAGGTCGTCATAGGAATTGATGCCGGCAGGGTTGCCATCGGGAACAGCCAGAGCGACCTTGTTCTCCAGAATGTCAAAGCGGCTGCCTTCCAGAACGAAGTCCAGACCTTCGGTGTTCACGGAAGAATCGGCCGTGATGTCCAGCTGGTTCATCTGCTTCTGACCTGCGGAGATGAAGATATCGCAGTCAGCGCCTTCCTGGATCTGGGTCTTCAGGGTGCCGGAAGAGTCAAAGTTGAACACAATGGTGACTTCAGGGTGATCTGCCATGTAGGCATCGCCCAGTTCGGTCAGGGTCTCCGTCATGGAAGCGGCCGCGAATACGATCAGCTCCACCGGTTCAGCCTTAAGGGCGGGCGCTTCGCTTTCAGGAGCGGCTACTTCTTCACTCTCGGCAGGGGGAGTGCTCACAGGCTCGTCCTTGGCGCCGCAGCCGGTCAGAACGGCCAGCAGCATCAGCATACAGAGTATGAGCGCAAGAAATTTTCCTTTCATTTCATTTCCTCCTTACGATTAAGCGAATATTTTTTGTTTACAACTTGTATTCTATTATAATTCGGTACTTCATTTTTTGCAAGTAATTTAGTTTAGTTTTTTTATTTAACAAGAAAAACAGCTGTCAGAGCAGTGCTTTCTTGCTCTGACAGCTGTGTCTGTGCGCTTATCCACTTTATTTTGTCATCAGCTCAATGATGGTCCTGTCCGTCTCCTTCATGCCGTGCCGGCCCAGAACACCCACGTTCCTGATGGTGTTTTCCACGCCCTTCAGGATGATGCCGTCCCCGCCGTAAAACTGCTGTCCCGCGTCATACATCTCCATGGCCAGCAGTCCCGAATCCACCGCCACGGCGATCTTGGCCGCACAGCTGGGCTTTGCCCCGTCGCAGACCATGCCCGAAGAGATGGCCAGGGCGTTTACCAGGGCGTGGGAGATGCTGTCCAGGTCTCCGCCCCGCAAATACGATACGGCAGCGCCCGCGCTGGCCCCGGCGCTGACCGCGCCGCAGTAGGCGGAGAGGCGGCCGATCCCCTCCTTCAGGTGGATGGCCGTCAAATTGGAGATGGCCAGAGCCCGGTACAGCTTTTCCCTGCTGCTGCCCAGCTCCAGGGCGTATTCCACCACCGGTACGCAGACGGTGATGCCCTGGTTTCCGCTGCCGGAATTAATGATGACCGGCAGTTCGCAGCCGCCCATTCTGGCGTCAGAGGCCGCGGCAGCCTTGGCCCGGGCCAGGGTGTGCACATCGTCTCCCTGGTTTAAAAGGACCTTTCCGATGTTGGCTCCGTAATCCCCGTTCAGCCCCTCCCCGGCGATGGCGCAGTTATATTCGATCTGCCTGTCGAACAGCTCCCGCACGTCCTCCACGTCAAGGGATTGGGCAAAATCATAGATATCTTCCACCGAGAGCAGCCCATAGTCCAGCCCGCTCTCCGCCGCCGGGTTCACTGGCTCGTCTTCAAAAAGCACCTGGCCGTCTTTTTCCACCAGCGCCAGCCCTGTGTGGTGGTTGATGATACGCACCTTTGCGCTGCTTTCGCCTGAAAATACGCTGACCGTCACATCCAGCACCAGCTCCGACTTAGCGGGACTGACCTTGATGGGCGTTGTTTCCAGATACTCCCCCAGCCTGCGCTTGTCCTCCTCGGACACATGGGAGATGACCTCCAGTCCCGCGCTGTCGTCCCCGGCGATGATACCCACGGCGGCAGCGGCCTCAACGCCCCTGCGGCCGTCCGTATTGGGCACGATCACGCTTTTTACGTTCTTGATGATGTTGCCGCTGGCCTCGATCTCCACCCGCTCCGGCAGACAGCCCAGGGTCTTTCCGGCAATGGCCGCGCAGTAAGCCACCGCAATGGGCTCCGTACAGCCCATAGCCGGGATCAGCTCCTTGCGGAGGATCTGGAGATAGGTACTGTATTTTTCGCTGTTTCTTTCCATGTGCGCCTCCTTTTCCGAATTTTCCGTTAACATATGTTGATATTGTAACATGACTTGCCGCCGCTTCACAACCGCAAATCCGAATTATCTAAACTTTGTCAACCCAAACCGGAATAATATCGGCGGCCTGCTTGTCATAGGATGTACCAAAAGGAGTGATGTGCTTGATCGACCTGAGAAAATTCCTGACGAAATACAAAAAAGTCCTCTCCGGCCTGGGGCTTGTACTGGCAGTGGTACTGATTTTCTGGACAGTGAACAACCCGGCCATTGTGGGCGCTTCGGCCACCCAGCGGCAGCTGCCCATCTACTGCGTGCAGCGGGAGGATAAAGTGGTCTCCCTCTCCTTCGACGCCGCCTGGGGAAACGAGGACACACAGCAGCTGATCGACATTCTGAACAAGTACGGCATCCACGCCACATTTTTCGTGGTGGGCGACTGGGTGGATAAATACCCCGAATCCGTAAAAGCCCTTGCGGACGCGGGCAACGAGGTGATGAATCACTCGTCCAATCACGCTCATTTCTCCAAGCTCAGCGAGGATGAGATCGTGGCCGATGTGACCGCCTGCAACCAGAAAATCGCCGCTGTCACCGGGGTGACACCCACCCTATTTCGCTGCCCTTACGGGGAGTATGACGACCATGTGATCAAGGCCGTCAGCAGTACCGGCACCACCGCCATACAGTGGGATGTGGACAGTCTGGACTGGAAGGGCCTGTCCGCCAAGGACATCCAGAGCCGGGTGCTGAAAAATGTGCAGCCCGGCAGCATCGTCCTGTTTCACAACGCGGCGGAAAATACGCCGGAGGCGCTGCCCGGGATCATCGAATCCCTTCTGGCCGACGGCTACACCATTGTCCCCATCTCCCAGCTGCTGCTCACCGGTGAATACACCATTGACCACACCGGAAGACAGTGTCCGAAATAGAACTCTTTTTCACCCAAAATCCGGCCCCAGACATAAAAACAGAGCCCAGACAACTGGGCTCATGGCGTCGACAAAGTTCGACATCTTGCATGCAGGCTCTGCCGCTCAGGAAATGACGGAAACCAGATCGCCGGGGCGGGCAGTCCCCTCCTCCAGCACTATGGCAAAAATCCCTTCCCGGGGCATAACACAGTCCCCGGCCTGCCGCCGGATAGCGCAGTCCGCGTGACATTCTTTTCCGATCTGCGTGACCTGGCACAGGGCGCTGCCGATTTTCAGCCGGGTCCCCACGGGGAGGGCATAGAGGCAGAGCCCCTCACAGAGAATATTTTCCGCGAAAGCGCCGGGAAAAAGCCGGATGCTGATCTTCTCCTGCAGCCGGTCCACACTCTCCTGACTGAGCAGGCTGACCTGCCGGTGCCAGTCGCCGGCATGGGCGTCTCCCACGATCCCCAGATGGGGCCGCAGCTGTATCTTCTCCACGGGATGCTTTTGCTCTCCCTTTTTTTCGCTGATGCACACCGCTTTGATCACGGCTGACTGCTGTTCCATACTTGCTTTCACTCCCTTCCTGCAAAGTTACGGACAGCGTTATAAACATACTATTTCAATATGTTTATACCCTGAAACAGAAAAAATGTCA
Organism: uncultured Clostridia bacterium; assembly: GCA_946061515.1. Taxonomy (GTDB): domain Bacteria; phylum Bacillota; class Clostridia; order Oscillospirales; family Oscillospiraceae; genus Limivicinus. The sequence continues at coordinate 19,629 of CAMGRL010000004.1, read as the reverse complement.
ACGGCAAAGCGAAAACGGGCAGAATGAAAGGGTATGCGCCGGGAAAGACGCATACCCTTTTGCTTTTTTCAGGACGGTTTATTCGCCAATTTCGCTCTTTATGACTTTACCGATGTTCCAGAGATGGGCCACCTGCCGTTCGGCTTCCCGCTTCTCCTCCTCGGTGTTGTATTCCACATATACCGTGTGTGCGCTGCAATCGGCGCACTCCACCTGCACATTCCAGCCGCCCTCGTGGCTCATGATTCCCGGTCCGCGGCAGATGGGGCAGTCGCCCAGTTCGATGAGATTATCCAGATCCATGTTATTTCTCCTTGATGAAGTTTTACCTGAAAAGACTTTGCTATTATATTACAGTCTTTCCCGACTTTCAAGCAAATATCAGCATTTCCCGCTTTTTCGGATCAGATTCTATATCATCTTCACGCCTTGCAGATCAGGCTTTACCCCTAAGACCTTCCAGCCGGGGAGGCTTTCCTTCAGTTCTTTTTCCATTTCGGCGGAAAATTCCGGCCGGTCGGCGATGCAGAGCAGCGTGGAGCCTGCGCCGGAGATGCAGATGCCCATGGCGTCGAGCTTTTTCGCCGCGGCCTCCGCACTGTCGTATCCGTTTATCAATTTTGTCCGGTAGGGCTGGTGCAGCTTATCCTCAAGGGCAATGCGCATAAGCTGCCTGTCTCCCCTTTCCAGCGCCTTGATGAGCAGCGCGGAGCGGGAGATGTTGAAGATGGCATCCTGTCTTGACACGTTTACAGGCAGTACGCCCCGGGCCAGCTCAGTGGACAGCTCAAAGTCGGGGATGAGCAGGGTGAAAAATAGCTTTTCACTGATGGGAAAATGGGTAGTGACGGCGGCAATGCCGTCCATGGCAGAGACCGTGAAGCCGCCGAACAGCGCCGGGGCGATATTGTCCGGGTGCCCCTCCACAGAGGTGGCAATGGCCAGCAGCTCGCTGCCGGAGAGCTCCAGACCGTGGATCGCGTTTGCCGCCACCACGCCGCCTACGATCAGCGCGGCGGAGGAGCCCATTCCTCTTGACACAGGGATATCGGTCCTGCCGAAGCGGATCTCCAGCCCGGATTCCGGCTGTCCAGCCCAGGCCATGACGGCGCGGTATGCCTTATAGGCCAGATTGTCTTCATTACAGTATTTTTCCTCACAGCCGGAGATCAAAAGGCCTTCTTCCCGGGGGATAAACTCGATCTCATTATAGCACTGCCAGGCTATGCCGAAGCAGTCAAAGCCCGGCCCTAAATTGGCGGAGCTTGCCGGTATTCTGAATTTCATTTTTCTTTACTTCCTTACGTTGAGAGTATCAAGGATGTAGCTGAGCATGTCATCCTTGTCGATCAGGTCCTTATGCAGCACTTCCCTGCTGCGCAGACCGGAGAGGTTTTGGGGAATGGGGGTGCCGGTGATTCGGCTCAGGGTCTCCATCTGTGCAAATTCGTCCCCCTCTGTGCCGCCGCCGATGGCTTTGAGCACCGCCGCCGGGAATTTATAGGGCGAGGCCGTGGACAGCACCACCACCGGCGCGCCGCCCTGCCGCTGTTTTTTATACTCCTCCGCCACGGCAAAGGCCACAGCGGTGTGGGGGTCGCAGAGGTAGGCGCAGTCTCTCCAGACGCGGCCTATGGTTTTCTCCGTCTCCGCTTCATCACAGCAGCCCGCGCTGAAGTCCCGGCGGATATTCTGAAGCACCTTGTCGCTGACCTGATATACCCCGTCTTTGGCCAGGGCCTCCATGCAGGTGGAGACATACGCCGTATCTCCCTCCGCCGCCAGATACAGCAGCCGTTCCAGATTGGAGGACACCAAAATATCCATGGAGGGCGAGCTGGTGCGGACAAAATCCCGCCGCCGGTCGTACACGCCGGTATTGAGGAAATCTGTCAGCACCTTATTGGCATTGGAGGCGCAGACCAGGCGGCCCACAGGCAGACCCATGAGCTTGGCAAAATAGCCCGCCAGAATGTCGCCAAAGTTGCCGGTGGGCACCACATAGTCCACCAAATCGCCTTTTTTGATTCTGCCAAGGCCCAGAAGCTTGGCATAGGCGATGAAATAATACACCACCTGGGGCGCAAGCCGGCCGATATTGATGGAGTTTGCAGAGGACAGGCTCATGCCACTGCCGGAGAGCAACCCCTTGGCGTTGATCTCCCCGAAGGCTTTTTTCACGCCCTGCTGGCAGTCGTCAAAATTTCCCCGGACAGCGCAGACCTTCACATTGGCCCCGGTCTGGGTCACCATCTGGGCTTTCTGCACGGCGGAAACGCCGTTGTGAGGGTAAAACACAATGATCCTGGTGCCTTCAACATCGTGGAAGCCCTCCAGCGCGGCCTTGCCTGTATCGCCGGAGGTGGCGGTGAGGATCACCGTCTCGTCCTTGATGCCCTCCTGCGCTCTGGCCGCGGTCATCAGCTGGGGCAGCATGGACAGGGCCACGTCCTTAAAGGCGGAGGTGGGGCCACGGAAAAGCTCCAGCACATAGTCCTCCCCTACTGGCACCAGGGGAGTTAAATCGTCCGTCTGGAATTTCCCCGTATAGGCCTTCCGAACAAGCTCGTCCATATTTTTATAGCCGGGCAGCAGCGCCGACAGGATCATCCGGGCCATGCCCAAAGAGTCCAGCGTCAGGCACTTTTCCCAGTCAAAGTCAATATTTTTAAGCTCCGGGTCGATAAACAGCCCGCCGTCAGGGGCCATGCCCTGAAGGACCGCCCGGGTGTCGCTTACAACAATTTTTCCTCGTGTGCTCTGATAGTTCATCATTTTTCTCCTCTATTCTATTCCACAGCCAGCAGTTTGGGCTTTTCCACGCCCGGGGTCTTTTCCAGTTTTTCCAGCAGCTCGGGCAGCCGTATGCCCATGGAGCTTACATCCAGGCTCAGCGTAACGCTGGCCCTGCCGTGGATGGGCAGGCTCTGGGTGATGGTCAGGACGCTGCCGCCGGCCTCAGACAGCTGCTTCAGCACGGTGCTGAGGATCCCCGGTTCATGGGTCAGCATCATGGACAGCACTGCCTTGTGCCCTACCGTCATCTCCGAGGGCTCCAGGATGAAATCCTTGTATTTGTAATAGGTACTTCTGGATATGCCCACCATTTTGACCGCCTGGCTCACCTCTTTGGCCTTGCCGTCTTCAAGCAGCCGCCGGGCCTCCAGCACCTTTTCGTAATACTCCGGAAGGATGCTCTTGTGGATCAGCAGATAATTTTCAAGCATTTTTACCATTCTCCGTTAATGATGTAAAGAAATTTTTGACGAAAAAGGGACTTGTTTTTATGTCCCCCTTATGATACACTGTCCACGTCAAAAAAACAAGTGTCTTTTTTTAGCGGACACACATTTTGGAGGAAAACATGAAGGTAGCGCTTTTGGGCCTCGGCACTGTGGGTGTGGGAGTTTACGGAATGCTTGACGGAGCTTATGGGCTTGAACAGGGCCCTGTCCTTGTCCGTCCTGGGAAGGACGACAGTTCCTTTAAAGTAACAGAAATTGAGAAAATAGTCAACGACCCTTCCGTGGGCGCAGTGGCTGAGGTCATGGGCGGCATTGAGCCGGCCTTCAGCTACGTGTCCGCGGCGCTGGCGGCGGGAAAGCATGTGGTCACATCCAACAAAGCCCTTGTGGCGGCCCACGGGCCGGAGCTTGCGGAGCTGGCGGAGAAGAACAACGTGGCTTTCCTGTTCAGCGCGGCCTGCGGCGGCGGCGTGCCTTTTCTCCATAATCTGGCCCTGGCCACCGAGAGCGACAAAATCCTCTCCGTGGGCGGCATCCTCAACGGCACTACCAACTATATGCTGGACGCCATGCAGCGCCGGGCCATGGACTACAGCGACGCCCTGAAGGACGCCCAGCGCCTGGGCTACGCGGAAGCGGACCCCACCGCCGACGTGTCCGGTCTGGACGCGCTGAGAAAGATCATGCTGGCCTGCGCGGTTGCCTATGACCAGCTCCCGGCTGAGGGGCTGCATAACGAGGGCATTGAAAGCCTCACCGCCGCGGACGTGGCCCACTTCAAAGCCAAAGGGCTTACCTGCCGTCTGCTGGCAAGCGGCGGCCTGTCCGATGAAGGCCGGGTCTATGCCTTTGTGGAGCCGGTGCTTCTCCCTGCCAGCGCGGCGGAATGCGCGGTGCTGGATAACTTCAATCTGGCCCGCTACCAGGGCGAAAATTCCGGGGCCATCATCCTGATCGGCCAGGGCGCGGGCCGCTGGCCCACCGCCTCCGCCGTTGTCCGTGATCTGTCCTGCATTTTGCAGGGTCAGCGCACGATGATGCAGGCCGGTTGCCCCAGAGTGAAGGCGGACAACAGCGCCTGCAGCCGCGTCTATTATGTGCGTCTGCCCGCCCAATTTGCTGACAGGCTGCCTCTGAAAGAGGTCGAAAAGGACGGAGAGCTGCTCCGCGCCGTCACCGAGCCCATGCCCGTCTCTGCCATGCACGAAGCCGCGGCAAAGCTGCGGCAGGCCGGTGCAGAGGTATTTTTCGCCGCGATGGGAGAATAAGATCAGATGTTGAAGGTTGCAAAATTCGGCGGCTCCTCCGTTGCAGGGGCCGAGCAGTTTAAAAAAGTAAAAAAAATCATTGAAGCAGACCCCTCACGGCGGCTGGTAGTGGTCTCCGCCGCCGGTAAAAGAGATTCAGGCGACCACAAGCTGACAGACCTCTTGTATCTCTGCCACGCCCATCTGACATACGGCGTGTCCTGCGAGGATATAATGAATACCATACGGCAGCGCTTTGTGGATATCCGAAACGAGCTTGGCCTGCACTACGATGTGGAGGGCGAGTTTGACGCCCTCAGCGCCCGGCTGAGCCGGGACATGTCGGTGGATGAGCTGGTCTCCCGGGGCGAATATTTCACGGCAAGGCTCATGGCGGAATATCTGGGCTTTACATTTGTGGACGCGGCAAGCTGCATTTTCTTCGGCTTTGACGGTCAGATCGACCGGGAAAAGACCGACGACACCATTGCCGCCGCCCTGAAAGCCAACGGAAAGATCCTGATCCCCGGCTTCTATGGCCGTCTGCCCACGGGAAAGATCAAGGTGATGACCCGTGGCGGCAGCGATATCACCGGCGCACTGGCCGCCGCCGCCGTGGGCGCAGACGTATATGAAAACTGGACCGACGTCTCCGGTATTCTGATGGCCGATCCGAAAATCGTGCCCGATCCCAGTCCCATTGCCCATATCACCTACGCGGAGCTGCGGGAGCTGGCCTTCATGGGCGCGTCTGTTCTCCATGAGGAATCCATCCTGCCGGTGAAGGAAAAGGGCATTGCCCTGAACATCAGAAACACCAACCGGCCTGAGGATCCGGGCACCATGATTGTGGACAGCATTGAGGAGGAGCAGTCGGTTGAACGATTCATCACCGGCATTGCCGGGCGGCGGAACTTCACCATTCTCACCGTATTGAAGCGGAATATGAACACCAGCATGACCCTGCGCCAGTCGCTGGAGATTCTGGACCGATACCACGCTCCCGTTGAGCATATCACCCTGGGGCTTGACAGCTTTGCCCTTGTCACCTCCACCGCCGCTTTGGGCGACGGGCTGTACGATGTGATTGCCGACATCCAGAAGACCTGCCGTCCCGACGACATACAGGTTCAGGATAGCATCGCCCTTGTGGCTGCGGTGGGCCGCAAAATGACCTTCCGTCCCGGTATTTCCGGCCGTCTCTTCAAGGCGCTTGGCGAGCACGGCGTCAATATCCGCACCATCGCCCAGGGCGCGGATGAGCTTTCTATCATTGTGGGTGTTGACAACAGTAATTTTGAAACCGCCATCCGGGTCCTGTACGACGGATTTGCGGGCTGAAACAGGAGGTATTTTCAATGAAATCATACAATGTAGCCATTCTCGGCGCCACCGGCGCCGTAGGCCAGGAGATGCTGAAGGTTCTGGAGGAATACGACATCCCCGTAAAGAAGCTGCTGCCCCTTGCCAGCGCCAGAAGCGCAGGCGGCACCGTCAAGTTCCACGGTGAGGACGTGACCATTCAGGAGGCCACGGAAGAGAGCTTTGAAGGCATGGATTTCGTGCTGGGCGCGGTGAAAAACGGCATGTCCAGAAAGTTTGCCCCCGCTATCGTCAAAAGCGGCGCGGTCTATATCGACAACAGCTCCGCTTTCCGCCTTGACCCGGAGGTCCCCCTGGTGGTCCCGGAGATCAACGGCGAGGACGCCTTCACGAATAAGGGCATCATCTCCAACCCCAACTGCTCCTCCATCATCACCCTGATGGCCGTGGCCGGTATCGCCCGTCTCTCCCCCATCAAGTCCATGGTGGCCTGCACCTACCAGGCCGTATCGGGAGCCGGTCAGGCCGGACTGATGGAGCTGGAAAACCAGATGAAGGCCCTTACCGCCGGGGAAAAGGCCGTATGCAGCACCTTCCCCACCCAGATCGCCCTGAACGTCATCCCCCATATCGGCGATGAGCTGGAGAACGGCTACACCGACGAGGAGATGAAGATGCAGAACGAGGGCCGCCGCATTCTCCACCTGCCGGAGCTGAAGGTCACCTGCACCTGCGTCCGCGTCCCGGTTATGCGTTCCCACTCCATCGCCGTCACGGTCCGCACCGAGAGACCTGTTTCCGTACAGGAGGCAAACGACGCTATCCGCAGCTATCCCGGCTGCCGCCTGATCGAGGACTACGAGGGCCGCAACTACCCCACCCCGCTGGACACCAGCAACCAGGATCTGGTCTGGGTAGGCCGTGTCCGTCGGGATCTGACAGACGACAACGCCCTGACCCTCTGGTGCTGCGGCGACCAGATCAGAAAAGGCGCCGCCAGCAACGCGGTACAGATCCTCAAACGCATGATCGAAAGCTAATAGAACAACTGCCCGGGAAAATTCCCCGGGCAGTTTCTTGTCTATACACTTCATTTATTCTGTACAATTTTTTATATTTTTTCCGTTTTTTGCGTGATTTATCATAAAAATGCGTGACTTTTCCATCTTTCTGTGATATCCTTGACAAAAGGAAGAAACCCCAAAAATAATACAATCCTGAAGGGAGACACTATGGTTACGAACAAAGAGAATCTTTTCAAGCTCGGCAAGAAAATGACCGACAGGATCCCCTATAAGCTCGGCCTGAAGCCCATGACGGAGGACTGCCCCGAATATTGGGGCATGGCAAACATCCTCACCGATGAGATGGTAGAGGTCGCACTCACCATGAAGCAGCGCACACCCACCTCCCTCCGGGAGCTTGTGGAGCGCACCGGCAAGGATGAGCAGCATCTGGAGGCGCTGCTCCAGGAAATGGCCACCATCGGCCTTCTGGAATACGGCTGGGAGGGTAAGGAGCACACCCGGGAAAACAAGCGCTACACACTCCCCCTCTTCGTCCCCGGCGCGGCGGAGCTGTTCAACATGAACAACACGGTGGTGTCAGAGCACCCCGAGGTCTGCGACTTCTTCGAGCGCATGACCCGTCTGCCCCTTGAAGGCCTGACCGAGATGATCCCTCCCGGCGGCGCCGGCGTAGGTATGCACGTGATCCCGGTGGAAAAGGCCATCCCCGCCCAGTCTCAGTCCCTGGACATCGAGCACATCTCCCACTGGCTGAAAAAATACGAGGGCCACATCGGCGTGGGCATCTGCTCCTGCCGCCGCGCCCAGAGCGTCCGGGGCGAGGGCTCCGGCGATGTGGAGAGCGAATGGTGCATCGGCGTGGGCGACTTTGCCGACTATGTGAACGAGGTGGGCACCGGCCGCCCCATCAGCTATGAAGAGGCCATGGAGATCCTCCAGAAAGCGGAGGATAACGGCTACGTCCACCAGATCACCAACATTGACGGTGAAAACAAGATCTTCGCCATCTGCAACTGCGCACCCGGCGTGTGCTACGCCCTGCGCACCTCCCAGCTCTTCAACACCCCCAACATGTCCCGAAGCGCCTATATCGCCCATGTGGACAAGGAAAACTGCGTGGCCTGCGGCAAGTGCGTGGAGGTCTGCCCCGCCGGCGCGGTCAAGCTGGGTCAGAAGCTCTGCACCAAGGAAGGCCCCGTGGTCTATCCCAAGCAGGAGCTGCCCGACGCCGTAAAGTGGGGTAAAGAAAAGTGGAACGAGAATTACCGGGACGATAACCGCATCAACTGCCATCAGACCGGCACCGCCCCCTGCAAAACCAAGTGCCCCGCCCATATCGCCGTGCAGGGCTACATCAAGATGGCCGCTCAGGGCCGGTATATGGATGCCCTGAAGCTCATTAAGCAGGATAACCCCTTCCCTGCTGTCTGCGGCAGCATCTGCAACCGCCAGTGCGAGGACGCCTGCACCCGCGGCAGCATCGACCGGGCCGTGGCCATTGACGAGATCAAGAAATTCATCGCCGAGCAGGAGCTGCACGCCGAAAAGCGCTATATCCCCAAAATTCTTTCCAAGAAGAGCGAAAGCGAGCCCTATCAGGAAAAGATCGCCGTCATCGGTGCAGGCCCCGCCGGCATGAGCTGCGCCTACTATCTTGCCAATATGAGCTACCCCGTCACCGTGTTCGACAAGAACCCTGTCCCCGGCGGTATGCTCACCCTGGGCATTCCCAGCTTCCGTCTGGAAAAGGACGTGGTCAACGCCGAGATCGAAGTGCTCAAAGAGATGGGTGTTGAATTTAAATGCGGCGTGGAAGTCGGCAAGGACGTCACCATCGATGAGCTGCGCCGGCAGGGCTACAAGGGCTTCTATCTGGCCATCGGCGCGCAGAAATCCGCCCCCATCGGCGTTCCGGGCGAGGAGCTGCAGGGCGTTTACGGCGGCGTTGATTTCCTGCGCCAGGTCAATCTGGGTGAAAAGCCGGAGATCGGCGAAAAGTGCGCTGTCATCGGCGGCGGCAACGTGGCTATGGACGTGTGCCGCACGGCCCTGCGCCTTGGGGCGAAGGACACCTTCATCATCTACCGCCGCGGTCAGGAGGAAATGCCCGCCGATAAAGACGAGGTGGCTGAGGCCATGGAAGAGGGCGTACAGTTCCGCTTCCTCTGCGCCCCTGCTGAAATTCTCGGCACAGACGGCAAAGTCAGCGGCCTGAAAGTGGAAAAAATGGCCCTGGGCGAGCCGGACGAGAAGGGCCGCAGAAAGCCCGTGGGCACCGGCGAGTTTGAGATGATAGAGGTCAGCAGCGTCATCGGCGCCATCGGCCAGAAGGTAGATCTGGGCGGCATCGCGCCCGAGGGCATGACTTTCAATCCCAACGGCACGGTCATCGCCGAAGCCCTGACCTATCAGACCGCTCAGCCGGACATCTTTGCCGGCGGCGACGTGGTGACCGGGCCCAAGTTTGCCATCGACGCCATTGCCGCAGGCCATGAGGCCGCCATCTCCCTGCACCGCTTCGTCCATAAGGGACAGAGCCTTACCCTGGCCCGTAACCGCCGCGACTTTATCGAGCTGGACAAGGAAAATCTGGCCATCCCCGTGGAGAGCTTTGACAATGCCCAGCGCCAGGTCGCCGGCCATGACAAGGCCAAGGCAAAGACCTTTGCCAACGACCGCGTAACCTTCACCGAAGAGCAGGTGAAGAAGGAGGCCGCCCGCTGTCTGGGCTGCGGTGCCAGCATCGTGGATAGCAACCGTTGCATTGGCTGCGGTCTCTGCACCACCAAGTGCGAGTTTGACGCCATCCATCTCAGCCGTGACATGCCCGAAGCCAGCAGAATGGTCAAGGCAGAGGATAAGCTGAAAGCCATCGCGCCTTATATGGCAAAACGGCAGATCAAAATTCTGAGGAACAGGAATAAGTAATGCATGAATTAGGCACCATCGTCTATGTGATCGAGACGATAGAGAAGCTGGCCGAGGAAGAGAAGCTGACAAAGGTCGGCTCCATCACCCTGGAAGTGGGCGAGGTCAGCGGCATTGTTCCGGGATATCTCAGCGACTTTTGGCTGTACGCCCGGAGGAAATCTGCGCTTTTGAAGGAGACGGAGCTGAAAATTGAGAACATCGAAGCCGTCACCTACTGCCAGAGCTGCAAAAAAACCTATGAGACCGTGACCTACGGCAAGGAATGTCCCTACTGTCACAGCGGCAATACCTTCCTTGTCACCGGAAACCAGTTCAACATCAAAGAAATCGAAGCCATGTAGCCAAAAGCTCCGCCGAAAAAACGGCGGAGCTTTTACCATTATTCGCTTTATTCTGTTCTCAGGGCCTCTACCGGGTCTTTCTTGGCGGCGATGCCTGAGGGGATCAGGCCGGCCACAAAGGTGAGGACCATGCTGATGATCACCAGACCCACAGCGCCCTTCCATGTCAGCGCCGCGTTGAGGGAATAGATGTCCGTCAGGTCGTGGACGATCATGTTGATGGGGATATTCAAAAGCAAGGTCATCAGTATACCGATCGCGCCGGCGGAAAAGCCGATAATCAGCGTCTCGGCGTTGAACACCCGGGACACGTCCTTCTTAGACGCGCCGATGGCGCGGAGAATACCGATCTCCTTTGTGCGCTCCAGGACGCTGATATAGGTGATGATGCCGATCATAATGGAGGACACCACCAGAGAGATGGCCACAAAGGCGATCAGCACATAGCTGATGACATTGATGATGGTGGTGATGGAGCTCATCAGCATGGCCACCACATCGGTATAGCTGATCTGGTCCTCGTCAGACACCTTGTCGTTGTAGTGCTCTATGGCCCCGGCCACCATGTCCTTGTCCTCAAAGGTGGAGGCGTAAATATTGATGGTGCTGGGGCTTTCCAGGTCCACATAGCCCAGCTTTTTCATGGTGTCTTTATAGCTGCTCTCGGAAAAGACCGGCGGCATGGCGTTTTCATAGATCCAGAGATAGTCGTCCTCTTCCAGCACAAGCAGGCCGAACTCCTCCGCCAGCTGCTCGTCCGTCAGATTCCGGTAGAGCTGGGACATCTGGACGGCGTACTGCTCCTTCACCTGCTGGCCGATCATCTGGCCCACATAGTCAAACAGGGTCTCGTCATCCATCTGCCCCAGCATGGAGCCATACTCCGGATAGTAATCCAGCACCATTTTCTCAATATCGCTCCTGCTGGTGCTCTCCAGCTGCTCATCCACCAGCTCCTGGACATACTCATCGGTGGGATTGCACATGTATTCCACATAGATGTCCGCAAGCTGCTCTGCGTCAGCATCGTCGATATAGTCTCTGGCCGCCTGGGCCTTTCGGCTGTGAGTCAGGGCCTCGTCCTCCCGGTCAAGGAAGGGCAGGCCGGTGAATACCTCATGCTCAGGGTCCTCAAGCTGGCGCTTTACCAGCTCCTTTGTCTCCGCCTGATGCACCACATACTCCACCAGGTCGTGGGTATAGCCGATAGCGCCGCTCATCATGCCGGAGACGGAGTCGCTGTTTTGGCGGATAATGCCCACGATCTTTATTTCCAGGCCGTTATTGTACAACGTGCGCAGGCCCAGCTCCTCATCCGCCAGATTGATATACTCCCCGCTCTCCTCGTCAAGCTGATACTGATCGGCGGGGAAAATGTAGCGGAAGCTCATATCGCAGATCTCTTCATAGCTCCAGCTCTCCGCCTTGGCATTCACCGTCTCCTGATTCATAAAGGACTGCATATCATCGGCAATGCTGCTGTTGGATTTCAGGCCCAAAGCGTAGAGGACCAGGTCGGAGATCTCGTTATTGTCGTTTACCACCAGCACGACCTCATCGTATTTCTCCGGCCATGCGCCGTACAGCAGATCATACTGCTCCTTCAGCAAGGGGTTTACCGGCTGGCCATCCTCGCCGGGCAGCATTTCCTCCCAGACGTCCATGGCGGCATAGGCCTGTCCGTAGGTGGCAAAGAATTTACTGTAATCCCCGCCGTAGGTAGCACTCATGGTGTTCTGCAGAAGCTCAATAACATCGGTCTTGACGATATTTCCGTCCACATCCTGGGCAAAGATATTCATGTCCAGGTCATAGGAATACTGAACAGAACTGATGTACTGGTTTATTTCGCTGCTTTCGTCCTCGATATAGGCCTTGAAGGCTTTGAGATTGTTGGTCTCCTTTTCCGCGGACAGCATGGAGTTCATCATGTCATACATGACTGTGCTGGAGTACACTGCGTCCTTTTCGTGCTGCTGGGTCGCGGCCTGAGCGTGGACGCCCATCAGTGAGCTCATCAGCCCGGTCATATCCATGCTCTCGGCCTGGATGGTGATGGGGTAGCTGGAGAGGGTGTCCTCCTGCACCTTGTCGATGTAATTTTGTATGCCGTTGGACAGGGACATAATGAGGGCGATGCCGATAATGCCGATGCTCCCGGCAAAGGCCGTAAGTATAGTCCGGGCCTTCTTGGTCAGAAGATTGTTGGTAGAGAGGGACAGGGCGGTGAGAAAGCTCATGGCCGGCTTTTTGCCCAGGCTCCCGGGGGCCTGCTCCGTCTCCTCAGTGTGAAAGGGATCGCTGTCCCCCACGATCTCGCCGTCATGCAGGCGGATGATGCGGCTGGCATAGCTGTCGGCCAGCTCCGGGTTGTGGGTGACCATGATGATGAGCTTGTCCCTGGATATCTCCTTGAGGATCTCCATGATCTGCACGGAGGTGTCGGAGTCCAGGGCGCCGGTAGGCTCGTCGGCCAGAAGGATATCCGGGTCGTTCACCAGGGCGCGGGCAATGGCCACGCGCTGCATCTGGCCGCCGGACATCTGGTTGGGCTTTTTGTTCAGCTGATCCCCCAGGCCCACCTTTTCCAGAGCCTCCCTGGCTCTGGCCTTCCGCTCCGCCGGAGCCACGCCGGAGAGGGTCAGGGCCAGTTCCACGTTGGCAAGCACGGTCTGGTGAGGGATCAGGTTATAGGACTGAAAAACGAAGCCAATGGAGTGGTTGCGGTAGGTATCCCAGTCGCCGTCCGTAAAATTCTTTGTAGACTTGCCGTTGATCACCAGATCCCCTGAGGTATACTGGTCAAGGCCGCCGATGATGTTCAAAAGCGTTGTCTTGCCGCAGCCGGAATGGCCCAGTATGGCCACAAATTCACTCTCCCGGAATTCCAGATCGACGCCCTTCAGCGCGTGTACCGTGGAATCCCCGGAGAGGTAGTCTTTTCTGATATTCTTGAGTTTCAGCATTCTGTTCCCTTCCAGACCAAGTATTTATTGACATAAACCCATTTGTGCGTTAAAATGTCTAAGCTGTTCAAAAAGTACATGCTTCCGTAGCTCAGCAGGATAGAGCATCCGCCTCCTAAGCGGAAGGTCGCGCGTTCGAATCGCGCCGGGAGTGCCAAGCCGCCGGGGATTTTCCCCGGCGGCATTTTTGTCATGCAGCTTTTTTATTTTAACACGACTTTTTCGCTTTGTCATTGGTTCAAAGGTACTTTTAATCAACTGTTTACAATTCTGCGTTCAGTTTTCTCTGTACACAAAATGCTGTACGCCCTTATCCGGATTTAAAAGCAGCTGAGCGCAGTCTGTGGGGTATAGTTGGATGCTCCCGACCTCCTTTAACGGGAGCCAGATAAAATCCAGGTCAAAATTCCGGCCCTCCAGATGTTCTTTCGCCCTGAAGCTGCCGGACAGCGGGATATTATCGGACTTGATTTCGATCTCATAATAAAGGCAGATCTGGTGACAGGTCCTGCCGCCCCAGGGGAAAAAGTTTTCCCCGACCCATTTCAGCTTGCCCACAGAAATGTCCGCGCCGGTCTCCTCTTTCCATTCCCGGATCAGCGTTTCTTCGCAGGTCTCCCCCAGGGCGCAATGGCCCCCGGGAAAGGCGTAGCCCTCGTCATTGGCCGGTTTCTGCAAAAGCACCATGCCGTTTTGTATACAGATTCCGGCTGCACGGTAGCTGAATACATAGTCATCGGTTTTGAACAGGATGTCAGACATATAATCCTCCCCATGGAAAAATGTGCTCGTTGATTTATTGGGCTTTCAGCGCTAAAATTTTCTCCGAGGTGTTTTCTATGATCTTTCGGGATATTGTGCGGCGGATGCTGTGTATGAGCGACGCCGCCTGGTACATATTTATCCGCTGCATACAGCTTAGCTGCGTGATGCTGTTTTGCTCATTTCTGCTGCTTTTGTCCTGCGGTGGCTCCATGATGCAGCGGGCACAGTACATGACCGCCATGGCCCTGTATGAGGGGCCACAGGGTCTGCTTCTGGGCGGTCTGATCCTCTCGGTCTTTGCCGAGGAGCTTCAAAGCCGCAGGCGGTAATACTGATATGCAATATGATGAAGATAAAGATTTTCGAGGCAAAATTGTGTCAGACAAGGCGGCGGCTGCAGCACATAATGGAGATATATGCGCAAAGCCGCCAACGCAGGATGACGCAATTTTGGCCGGAAAGATTGTCTGATTTCTATTGCATATCAGTATAAAACTCCTCCCGGCTCATCAGGGCGTTCAGCACATCCAGCAGGGCGTCCGCCGTCATATGCTCCGGCAAATCCAGTTTTTTCAGTAGGGCCGATCGAAGAGCGGCACTCCCCTCCCGGCCGCTGAGTCCCAGGGCATACATGTCCGCCTTGGTAATGGGCGGGCCGGAGACTTCCGCTTCTTCCCCGTCCAACGTGGCCCCGGCGCGGATCAGGGCGTCCAGCAGCACCTTCGGCCGCATGCCCTCAACGCCTAATTTGCCTTCCTTGGAGGCATGGGCCTTCCGGCGCTCCTTGCCGCAGATGTCAGGGATATAGGCCTGCTTTACCAGCTTCGGGTCAACGCAGGACTTGATAAAATTCCGGATCACAAAGCCCGCGCCGTCTGAATCCGTCATCACAATGAGCCCCCGCTTCTCCGCCATAGTGCGGAGAAGCTTTTGTTTTTGGGTGTTATTGAAAATGCCAAAGCCGGAGGTCTCGATAATCACCGCATCCACCACCTGGCTCAGGGCGTTTTTGTCATAGCGTCCCTCCACCACGATGACCTCTTTTACCTTATGCATTTCCCTCTCCCGCGGCAATACGCAGCACCGTCTCTTTCAGCAGCTCCCGGTCGTCCGACGAGCTGCGTTTCATTTGGTAATCCGCCTCGGCACACAGCTCCACCGCACGTTTCAGCTGGGGCAGGGTGAAGCCTCTTGCCGAGGACATCAGTCTGTTGGCAATAAACTCCTGCTTGATGGAGCAGACCTCCATCACATACTTTGCCCCCAGCTGCTTTTCAACAGCCAGCTTCGCGGCATAGAGCTTGCGCATCTGCACGCCCAGCATGGCCAGCATGGGGATGGGCTGGTTATTCTTGTCCGCCAAAAGCTCCGCCAGGATAGAAAGGGCAATATTGTATTTTTTCTGGGAGATGCAGTCAGTCATGTCAAAGATCACGGCCTCCGGGATGTGGTTTGCCACGGCCTCCACATCGTCTTTGGTCACCTTGTCTCCCTTGGCGTAGGCCGCCACCTTTTCGATCTCCGGGATGAGTCTGCTCATCAGATCCCCGCTGATAAAAATGAGCCGCTGGGCCGCGTCCAGCTCCACACCCTTGCCCGCCGCGGCAAAGCGGCGGATGATCCAGTCGATCAGCATTCCCTGGGAAGCCTGGGTGAATTTCAGTTCCGTACCCTCGCTTCGCAAAACTTTCGTCAGCTTTAGTCTGCCGTCCGGCTCGAACTGGGCGTTCTGGACAAAGGCCACTGTGCAGTAATCCGGGATGTCCGAAAGAATTTTGACCAGCTTTTCCGGCTCCTCCAGCTTGTTCAAATCCGCGTCCCTGATCTCCACGAAGCTGCGCTCTGTGAGAAAAGGCAGGGCGTCTACGGCGTTTTGAAGCTCGGTATAATCCAGCTCCGGGCCGTCCATGCGCTTATAGCTGAAGCTGTCCTCCCCTTCGGGAAGGCAGAGGGCTTTGAGCTGACTCAGATACTGCTCCCGCAGATAGTCCTCCGGACCCCAGAGCAGGTACAGGCGCTCCGGTCCCTGCTGTTTCAGCCGGCGAAGCTCCGCGTTGTAATTCAGTTTTTCCTCTTCTTTTTTCCTTGCCATGGGGCCTCCTAAGAGATACAAATCTCGATATTTCCGTTCAGGTCCGTTCGGTAAATAGTATAACCGTAAGCCGCCAGACGTTCAAGTGTTTCATTGGTGGGGTGTCCATAGGTATTGTAGCCCACGCTGACCACCGCCGTGTCCGCGCCGATGCTCTCCAGAAACGCGCCGCCGCTGGAGTAGCGCGAGCCATGATGCCCGGCGATCAGCAGCTCCAGGTTGCTGATTTCATTGTTTTCAATCAGCTCCGCCTCTGCTTCCTTTGATCCGTCCCCTGTCACCAGCATATCGTAATCCCCGATGGACACCTTGGCCATGACGCAGCGTTCATTGGCCTTGCCCGATCGGCTCGGTTCATACATCGTCATGGCAATCCCGCCGAAACTCCGGACCGTATTTTCGCTGATATATATAATCTCCGTTTCGTACCTTTCCGCAGCGGCCAGAATCTCCTCCAGCTGCCCGTCGTCGTCATTGGGGTCGATGGGCATGGCAATGGCTTTCACCGGGATCATGGCCATCAGCCGGGTCACGCCGTTGGCGTGATCGGCGTGAAGATGGGTCAGCAGCAGCAGATCCACGCTCTTTCTGCCGCAGGAGGCGAGATAAGCCCCGGCCCTGTCCCCGGCGTTATCCGTGCTGTAAATGGAGCCGCAGTCGATCATTACGGTATTCTCTCCAGAAAACACGGTGATGCACTGCCCCTGCCCCACATCCAGAACGGTGATATAGCCCTCGGCGGAAAGGTAATAGGCGTTTGTCATCCACAACGCAAGGCAGAGGGTCAATACCGCCAGGGCCGTGGGAAGCCCCAGCCGAAAAAGCTTTGACGCCCTGGCCCGCAGACCAAGGAAAAACAGCAGGTAGACCAGAACGATCCACCCCGCCATCAGCCTGTCATCCAGATACAAAGAGGATAAGCGCAGAGAATCCACAAGCCTTGCGCAGGCAAAAATGTACCGGGCCAGCCAGGAGACCAGCCAGGCCAGAATACGGCCCAGCGGCAGATAGACCAGCGATGCGGCACAGGCGATAAAGCCGCCGCCGAAGCAAAGGGAGACCGACCACATCACAAAGATGTTGGTCAGCGGGGCCATAACAGAGACGGTACCGAAATGCAGCGCCGTCAAGGGCACCGTGAACACCATCACCGCCGCGGACCCGGCGAGAATATTGACCGGATAGAGCAGAATGCGGCCCAAAAGCCCCTTCGGCGGTTTGCTGACCAGCAGGTTTCTGATCCGTCCGCCCAGGAGCAGCACACCGGCCATGGCCGCGAAGGAAAGCTGAAGCCCCACATCCGCCGCCGCGTAGGGATTGACCAGCAAAATCAGCGCCAGAGCCGCTGAAAGTGAAGTGGCGCTGTCGTTTTCCCGTTTCAGAAGCGGCGCAAGCAGCAGAAAGGTCTGCATGATCCCCGCCCGGATCGCCGAGGGCGGCGCGCCGGTCATCAGGATAAAGCACCAGACGAGGATAAGGCAGAGAACCGAGCTTTTGGGGCTGACGCCCAGAAACATCTGGATCAGGCCTACCAGGAAGGCCACATGCAGGCCGGACACCGCCACGATATGGCTGATGCCCGAATGTTTCAGGGCGCTGTACAGCGCCTCATCCTGATACAGGTCTGTCCTGTCCCCCAGCAGCATGGATTTCATAAAGTGTGCCGTATCCGCGGGAAATATTTCATCCGCCTTTAAGGAAAGATACCGGTTCAGCTTTGCGGCCAGGAAAGAAAGGCTGAATTTCTTTTCCACCGAGACACTGAGCTCCCCGGTGGTGTTGGCAATGAGATAGATATCCTTCGCGTTATAGTAGTCATAGCTTTCGCCGTAGCGCACGTCGGCGGAAGACAGCTTAAACGCACCGGAGATGACATTGCCCGGCTCCAGACCGTCCAGACTGCCGATCCGGTCATACAGGAGAACGCGCAGACAGGGACTGTCATTGAGCTTGATCTCCACGGAGCTGAAATGTTCGTACTGTTTGGGGTAGGTCTGTACCGTGGCGCTCAGCTGCAATGTCTGGCCTTCCAGGGCGTGTGCAGGCGCGGAGGTGAAGAGATAGTGCAGACCAAAGCAGCCCAGACCCGCCGCAAGAGAAAACAGGCAGATAATGACGCCTCTCAGCCACTTTCTGCGCAGCAAAAGGAGCGACGCGCCCAAAATCAGGAACAGCGCCGCCAATATGGGACAGTGTATTATGCCAAATATGTAGTTTGCAGCAAATACGGCGGCCGAGAAAGACAGGGCCGCTATGGCAAGCTTTCTCATAGGCAGTAAAACACGCTGCCGCAAAAGCATTCACTTTCGCGGCAGCATCCATTGACGATCAGACTACTTTTTCAGACAGCTTCATGCCGCCGATAATGTGGAAATGCAGGTGCATCACGGTCTGGCCGCCGTCGGCGCCGCAGTTGTTGATGACCCGGTAGCCGTTATCCAGCCCCTCAGCCTTTGCGATTTTGGCAATCGCCTCAAAGCACTTGGCAACGCAGGCAGAATTGCTCTCGTCCACAGCATTGGCGCAGCAGATGTGCTCCTTGGGCACCACAAGAATGTGCACAGGGGCCTGGGGCGCGATATCCCGGAAGGCCAGAACATACTCGTCCTCATAGACCTTATTGCTGGGGATTTCCCCGGCAATGATTTTACAGAACAGACAATCGTTTGCCATTGTGATCCTCCTTATATTTTTTCGGCCACAAGGTTCTCCACAGCCGCGAGAGCCTCGTTCAGCTTGTTCAGATCGTTGCCGCCGCCCATGGCAGAGTCGGGCTTACCGCCGCCCTTGCCGCCGGCGATGGCGGTGATGTTTTTAATGATGTCCCCGGCCCGGACGCCCCTGGCCACGGCCTCTTTGCCGCAGACACACTGGAAGGTGATCTTTTCCCCGTTCACTGCCGCGACCACGGCCACAACGGCGGAGTCCTTGTCTCTCAGCACATCGCCCAGCTGGCGCAGAGCGTTGGCGTCGCAGCCGTCCAGCTTTGCCGTGACCACATGCAGTCCGCCCACATCTTTGGCGTTTTTCAGCATACTGTCAGCGCCGCCGGCGGATTCCTTGGCCTTGAACTGCTCGATCTGGCGCTTAGCCTCTTTCAGCTCGGCCGCCTGCTGCTCCACACGGCTCAGCACGTCGCTGCTGCTGGACTTGAAGAGAGCCGCCACATTTTCAAGGGACTCAATGCTCTTATGCAGGGCCTTCACGGTCTCCAGACCGGTGGTGGCCTCGATCCGGCGCACACCGGAGGCAACGGAACCCTCGGACACGATGTGGAAAGCACCTGCCTTTGCGGTGTTGTTCAGGTGGGTACCGCCGCAAAGCTCGATGCTGTAGCCGCCCATGTTCACCACGCGGACGATATCGCCGTATTTCTCGCCGAAGAGGGCGGTTGCGCCGCAGCTCTTCGCCTCGGCAATGGGCATTTCCCTGATGTCTACATCGAAACCTGTGAGAATGGCCTCGTTGACCATGTCCTCCACCTGTTTCAGCTGCTCGGGAGTGACGGCGGAGAAGTGGGTAAAGTCAAAGCGCAGGAAGTCCGGCTCCACCAGAGATCCGGCCTGGTGCACATGGTCGCCCAGAACGTCCCGCAGGGCCCGCTGGAGCAGGTGGGTGGCGCTGTGGGCGCGGGCCACGGCGGCCCGGCGGACCGTGCAGACGGAAACCGTGGCCTCATCGCCCAGCTTCA